>CAMBSA010000056.1 GCA_945869935.1 Bordetella parapertussis
AATGGAGCAATATCGCCGATCACGCGCAAGCGGATTCCGTTCCGATT
This sequence comes from Bordetella parapertussis, assembly GCA_945869935.1. Classification (GTDB taxonomy): domain Bacteria; phylum Pseudomonadota; class Gammaproteobacteria; order Burkholderiales; family SG8-39; genus CAMBSA01. The sequence continues at coordinate 48 of CAMBSA010000056.1, forward strand.
CAATCGATCTAATTCTTGTTCAAGTGCGGCGAGAAACAATTGGCGCAAAACCGAAACCTCATCAGTCGGTCGCCTCCAGTTTTCTGAACTGAACGCAAACAGGGTCAGGTACTTTACGCCCCGCTCGACGCATGAGCGTGTAATCTCCCTGACCGTCTCGACTCCCCGTTTGTGTCCGGCAACACGGGGAAGCATTCTTTGCTTTGCCCAGCGACCATTGCCGTCCATGATCACAGCGATATGTGACGGTATGCCATTGACCAATGGGACGACCTGCGTGGAACTCTCAGAAGTGTTCATTCCGCTAGCGCTTTAAATCAGATCGCCATTAAATCCACTTCTTTGGCCGCGAGGGCCTTGTCAACTTCCGAGATGTGTTTGTCAGTGAGTTTTTGAACATCATCCTGAGCGCGGCGCTCTTGATCCTCAGAGACAATTTTTTCTTTCAAAAGGTCCTTTAACCCGGTATTCGCATCGCGCCGGAGATTGCGAATCGCAACCTTCGCTGTTTCTCCCTCCCCCCGAACAACCTTGATGAGGTCTCGCCGACGCTCTTCGGTAAGCGCAGGCATCGGGACACGTACTACATCCCCCTGGGTCACCGGATTCAATCCAAGACCAGAGTCGCGTATCGCTTTTTCGACGGCTGAAACCATTTTCTTTTCCCAAGGCGTAACTCCAAGCGTACGGGAGTCGATAACGCTGACGTTCGCCACTTTGGGAATGGCCATTTCCTGCCCGTAATAATCGACTGTAACGTGGTCAATTAAACCTGGATAGGCTCTACCTGTACGTATTTTTCCGAGGTCTGCCTTCAACGCATCCAGGGATTTTTTCATCTTCTGCTCGGCATTGCTCTTGATCTCGGCGATACTGCTCATGGGGCCTCCGTGCGTACGCGACCCTGCATCTTGGTCGTATCATTCGTAATAAACGTATGTACCCTCTTCTTCGCCAAGAACGATGCGCTTCATGGCACCCGCCTTGTAGATAGAGAACACACTGATCGGCAGTTTCTGATCTCTGCAGAGTGCGAATGCGGTGGCATCCATCACGCGTAAATTCTTGATGATCGCTTCATCGAACGAAACTCGGTGATAAAGCACGGCATGAGGATCAATCTTCGGATCTGCTGTGTAGATACCATCGACTTTAGTCGCTTTTAGAACAATTTCCGCGCCCATCTCGCTGCCACGCAAGGCTGCAGCGGTATCCGTCGTGAAAAACGGATTCCCTGTGCCAGCAGCGAAAATCACTATCTTCCCTTCTTCAAGATATCGAATTGCCTTGCCACGAATATACGGCTCGACAACCTGCTCGATATTTAGAGCAGACTGAACACGGGCGTTTAAACCTGCGTGGCGCATCGCATCCTGAAGCGCCAGTGCGTTCATGATTGTGGCTAACATTCCCATGTAGTCAGCGGTTGCGCGGTCCATTCCGGCCGCGCCGGGAGCAACGCCCCGGAATATATTTCCACCGCCGATAACGACGGCCAACTCCACGTTCAAGGATGCGACCTGGGCAATTTCTCCGACGATTCGCTCTATTGTCTGGCGATTGATACCAAAGGAGTCCTCGCCCATTAATGCTTCCCCGCTCAGCTTGAGCAAAATTCGCTTGTACTTGGGCGTAAGAGACATATCAGGCCGCCGGGGATTCCGACTTCTTGACAATCCCGGCCTGCGCCATCACTTCGGCCGCGAAATCGGTGGTCTTCTTCTCGATCCCTTCACCGACGACAAAGAACCTGTAGCCGCGAACACGTGATTGCCGACTGGCAAGCAGCTTCTCGACCGTGACTTTGTCGTCCTTGACAAATGGCTGACCCATCAATGCTATTTCGCCGAGGAATTTTGCGATGCCGCCATCGACCATTTTCGCCACGATGTCGGCCGGCTTGCCCGACTCCGCTGCGCGTGCCTCAAGGATCGATCGCTCTTTCGCGATTACGTCAGCAGCAACATCGGTCTTATAGAGGAACTGCGGCTTCGCAAAAGCGACATGCATTGCAATATCCTTGCCTACAGATTCATCACCTTCGAATTCCACCATCACGCCGATTTTCACGCCGTGAAGATACTGCGCAATCTTTGCGTCGGTCTGCACCCGGAAAATTCGTCGAATTGTAAGATTTTCACCGATGCGTTGCACCAGGGCCTGCCGAACTTCCTCGACAGTTTTTCCATCGATGCGAAGAGCCGACAAGGCACTCACGTCAGCGGGGTTTTCCGTGGCGACCAATTCGGCGAGTCGTTTTGAAAACTCGAGAAAGTCGACGTTCTTTGCGACGAAGTCTGTTTCACAGTTGAGTTCAACCAAGGCGCCGAGCTTGTTGTCCGAAGACAGGAATGCCCCGACCACACCCTCAGCCGCTACGCGCAACGCAGCCTTGCTGGCCTTCGCACCGCTTTTGATCCTCAGAAGCTCCTCGGCTTTGGCGAGGTCACCCTGTGACTCTTCGAGGGCCCTCTTGCATTCCATCATTCCCAAGCCGGTGCGCTCTCTCAGGTCGCGCACGAGTGTGGCTGTAATGTCTGCCATGATTTGTTGCTCCGCTTAAGCTTTTTGTATTTGGTGCCAGGGTAATTCGACCGTTACGCGAATACAGGTCTCGTTTAAATTGCCTTTCGTTCGCGTATCGGCTACTTACAGGCGAAAACGGCTATTACGATTCGTCTACCTCGACGAACTCATCCGCTCCCTGGGTCGCGGCAATGATCTCATTCACGGATTGGCTACGGCCCTCGAGAATCGAATCGGCGACGCCGCGCGCATAAAGTCGAATCGCCCTGCTGGAGTCATCGTTACCCGGGATGACATGGCTTACACCTGCGGGCGAATGATTCGTATCCACGATACCGATTACCGGGATGCCAAGCTTGTTCGCTTCTGCGACGGAACCTTTTTGATAGCCGACATCGATGACAAACATGGCATCAGGCGGGGTGTCGAGTGTCTTGATGCCGCCTATGCTGCGCTGCAACTTCTCAAGTTCGCGTTGAAACGTAAGCCCTTCCTTTTTGGAGAGCTTTTCGACGGAACCGTCCTCGATCGATAGTTCCATTTCCTTCAGTCGCTTGATTGACTGGCGGACGGTTTTGAAATTCGTAAGCATCCCACCGAGCCAGCGATGCTCGACATACGGCGCGCCACAGCGCTCCGCCTCTTCGCGCACGATTTCGCGGGCCTGACGCTTGGTTCCGACAAAAAGGATCGTGCCCTTGTTTGCGGAAAGTTGCCTGACAAACTTCATCGCATCCTGATACATCAACATCGTCTTTTCGAGGTTGATTATATGGATCTTGTTCCGGTGACCGAAAATGTAAGGTGCCATTTTCGGGTTCCAGAAGCGGGTTTGATGGCCAAAGTGGACCCCTGCTTCCAGCATTTCTCGCATCGTTGTAGACATGTCTTGTTGCTCCAGTTAGGGTTAATTGTTCCCCCGATCCCAGCGACCCTGTGACACATGTACAAGGCACCCTAACGGGAGGAGGAACGTCTTGCTCGGTTTTTCCTGCCAAGATTTCCATGCACGGTCCGGAATTTTGAGCTAGTGCACTTCGAGCAGAGATTAAGGCAGCCAAAAATTATAACATAATCAATGCAGTCGGATAAATTCCTCGTTATCCGCCCGTGCTTTGGATGCACAACTTGCCGCCTTGCCTTTGGGAGTTCGTGTTTGCCTCGTTGGGCACGATCACTTATGCTTGGCGCCCCTTACCTTGGCCTTGGCACAACGGAATTCGTTCCGTTGTAAAAATTGACTCCGCATGGCAATCCATACAAAAAACGCTGACGAAATTGAAAAAATGCGGGTAGCAGGTCGACTCGCGGCAGAAGTCCTTGATTTCATTACGCCGTATGTGCGACCGGGAGTAACGACGGGCGAACTTGACAAGCTTTGCCATGACTATATGGTCAATGTCCAAGAGACTGTTCCGGCGCCCCTTGGTTACACCCCCCCTGGGTACAAACCGTTCCCGAAGTCGATCTGCACCTCGGTTAATCATCAGGTCTGCCATGGCATACCTGGCGATCGGATTTTGAAGGCGGGCGACGTGGTAAATCTGGATATCACTGTCATAAAAGAGGGTTTTCACGGAGATACGAGCCGGATGTTTGCGGTAGGTGAGGCAAGTATCCAGGCGAAACGCCTTTGCGAAATAACGTACGAGTGCATGTGGCTGGGAATCCGGACGGTTCAGCCGGGAAGTGCTTTGGGAGATATTGGCGCAGTAATTCAGCGACACGCCGAAGCGCATGGATACAGCGTCGTCCGGGAATTTTGCGGTCATGGAATTGGTCGAAAATTTCATGAGGACCCTCAAGTCCTGCATTACGGGCGTGGAGGCATGGGTCCGCAACTTGAGCCCGGGATGATTTTCACGATCGAGCCGATGATAAATGCGGGCAAAGCCGCGATACGCGAGCTGGCGGATGGATGGACAATCGTTACCAAAGATCACAGCCTTTCCGCTCAATGGGAGCACACGATTCTCGTGACGCAAACCGGATTCGAGGTACTGACCCAGTCGGACGGGACTCCACCCGAGCCGAAGATATCCTCGTAGTCGGACCAGTATCCAAATGCCAATCCGTCAGCCGGAAATAGAGCGTCCCGGTTTGGCGAAGGTCAAGGAGGACCTGCAGGCCGGACGTCAGAAGCTTCGCGAAAGCCTGCCCCAGGGCGCCGATCCGCTGACCCTGCTTGGTTCATACCGGAGGTTGGTTGACCATGCACTTCGCAGTGTATGGAAACTACATGGCTTGCCCGCTTCTACTGCGTTGCTTGCGGTCGGCGGATACGGTCGCGGCGATCTGTTTCCAAATTCGGATGTCGACGTCCTGGTGCTTCTCCCCGCCGAGCCCTCCCCTGCCCTGGCGTCCGAACTGGAGAGTCTGATCGGCAAGCTTTGGGACCTGGGCCTTGAACTTGGGCACAGCGTGCGCACCATTCCGCAGTGCCTGGACGAAAGTGCTAATGATGTAACCGTGCGTACCGCCTTGCTCGAGGCCCGCCTGGTGATCGGTAGCCTCAGCCTGTTTCGTCAATTCCTCGAGGTTACCAAGTCCTCGATGGACTTACCGCGATTCTTCAAGTCCAAGCAACTCGAGCAGGAGCAGCGTCACGCCAAGTATCAGGACACTCCCTACAGTCTCGAGCCCAATATCAAGGAATCGCCAGGCGGGCTTCGAGACCTTCAGGTCATTCGGTGGATTGCGGTTGCTGCAGGATTTGGTAACACATGGACTGGCCTCGCTCGTCGTGGATTCATTACCCGAGGTGAGGCAAACCAGCTTAGTCGTCACCTCAGATTTCTTCAGGCACTTCGAGTCCGACTTCATTGCGCCGCCAGACGGCGCGAAGACCGACTCCTGTTCGACTATCAGGACCGTCTGGCGAAGGAAATGGGGAGCGCGGCGCCGACGCATCGACGAGCGAGTGAGCAGCTCATGCAGCGGTACTACCGCACTGCGAAGTCCATCACTCAACTGAACACCATCTTGCTCCAGAACCTGGCGGCAGCCATTTCGCCGGAGATAGGGGGGGCTTTCGAGGAAATCAACGGTCGCTTCAACAAAGTGCGCGACCTTCTGCATGCCAAGGATGAAGGTCTATTCGATCGCCACCCATCCGCGATCCTGGAGAGTTTTCTGATTCTCCAGCAGCGGTCGGATCTGAAAGGAATGACTGCATCAACGCTGCGTGCAATATGGCGGTCAAGGAGGTTGATTGACGCCGACTTTCGAAAGGATGCCGCCAACAAAGCGTGCTTCCTCGAGATCCTCAGGCAGCCCCGGGGTTTGGTACATGAACTCCGACGAATGAATCAGTACGGTGTTCTTGGACGCTACATACCGGCATTCCGAAGGATAGTCGGTCAGATGCAACACGACCTGTTTCATGTCTACACCATCGATCAGCACATTCTCACGGTTGTACGGAACCTGCGGCGGTTCACGATGATGGAGTTTTCGCACGAATATCCGCTTTGCAGCCGCTTGATGGCCGGGTTTGACCGGCACTGGCTTCTTTACATCGCTGCGATTTTTCATGACATAGCGAAGGGGCGCGGCGGCGATCACTCGCAACTCGGAAAGGCCGATGCGAGGAAATTTTGTCGAACGCACGGCCTGATTCCTGACGACATAGATCTCGTCGAATTCCTTGTCGAGCATCATCTGACGATGTCACGCGTGGCGCAGAAGGAAGATATTTCGGATTCAAGTGTCGTAGAGCGGTTTGCAGAGGTAGTTCGGACGGAACGCAGGCTGATCGCTCTGTACATGCTGACGGTGGCAGATATTCGAGGAACAAGCCCGAAGGTTTGGAATGCATGGCGCGGCAAACTGCTCGAAGATTTGTTTCATTCTACCCATCGCCTTCTGCGCGGCGAAGGCGCGAGTTTCGACAATGATATTCGGGCGAAACAGAATGAGGCGCAGCGGCTCTTGCGCCTCTATGCACTCTCGGACGGTGTGCAAAATGAGCTATGGGAGGAGCTTGATGTCGCCTATTTCCTTCGCCACAGTGCGCAGGATATTGCCTTGCACGCACGCCTTCTGCATTACCGCGTCAAAGCGGGATCGCCCGTAGTAAAGGCCCGGCTGTCGCCTATAGGGGAAGGTCTGCAGATATTGATATACACGCCGGACCAGCAAGGATTATTTGCGCGGATTTGCGGGTTCTTCGGAGCCACGGGTTACAACATCGCCGATGCCCGAATCCATACGACGCGACATGGCTATGCCTTGGACACTTTTCTCGTCATGGGCAGCGGGCAATCGCCCCACCACCGCGAGATGATCGCCTTTATCGAGCATGAGCTTTCACGGGTTATAGGTGCCGAGGCGCCGCTGTCTCGTCCAATTCATGGACGAGTGTCAAGGCAACTGAAGCATTTCCCAATTGAACCGGAAGTTCACATCAGGCCGGACGAGCGTGGCCTGTATTACTTGCTATCCATTACCGCCGGCGACAGGCCCGGGTTGTTGTATGCGATAGCTTGTGTACTGTCGGCATCCGGCGTGTCTGTTCATACCGCGAGAATCGTGACCTTGGGTGAGCGGGTAGAGGATGTTTTTGTCGTCTCGGGGAATGTTTTGGGCAACCCAAAGGAAGTCATCGCGCTGGAAACAGACCTTCTAATCGCCTTGCGAAGTTGAACGGATTTTCTAATCGTCCTCGTTGTCCGCATCCGGAAACAGGACGTCGGCAAATCCGAATGATTTGAAGTCACGAATGCGCATCGGGTACAGGACACCATCCAGATGATCGCACTCGTGCTGGACAACTCTGGCGTGAAATCCGTCAACCATGCGGTCTATGATGTTGCCGGACGCGTCGTGTCCGCGATACCTGATCTTTTCGTAGCGTGGAACGAGTCCTCGCAGTCCAGGCACTGACAGGCACCCTTCCCAGTCTTCCGTCGTCAGGAGGCCGACAGGTTCCACCACAGGGTTGATCAATACCGTTTCAGGAATATCGTCTCGATCGGGGTAGCGGGAATTTTTGCGCACGCCAAATACCACCACCCTTAGAGGCACGCCGATTTGCGGGGCTGCCAACCCTGCTCCGTTCATGGATGCCATGGTGTCGCGAATGTCCGTGAGCAAGGAGTGTAATCCCCTAGTGTCAAATTTCGTGACTTCTTCCGATCTGACGAGGAGCCGCGCATCTCCCATGCGAAGTACTTCCCGTATCATGAGAGGTGCACGACCGCGGAGAGAATCTTTATAACGCGGGCCATGCCTTGCGCAAGCACCTTCTCCAGCATCTCCAGCTGAATACCGTGCCGACTCTCTCCTCGCCCGGCCGCATGGTTTACTACTATCGTGACTGCTGCGTACGGCAATTCAAGTTCTCGCGCGAGGGAGGCTTCCGGCATGCCTGTCATTCCTACTACGTCTGCTCCGTCATTGGCCAGACGCTCAATCTCGGCTGCGGTTTCCAAGCGTGGGCCTTGCGTGGCTGCATAGACGGCGCCGTCCGCAACCAGTTCCTTGCAAGTTTCCGACGCAGTGAGCAGTTTCTCCCGGAGTTGTCTATCGTATGGCTCGGTAAAATCAATATGTTTGACGGGGGCGCCTGCTTCGAAAAACGTATGCTTTCGGCCGGATGTGTAATCTATGATCTGATCGGGAATGACA
>CAMBSA010000057.1 GCA_945869935.1 Bordetella parapertussis
TCGGCGGTGCGCATCACCCACCTGCCCACCAACATCGTGGTTCAGTGCCAGAACGACCGCTCGCAGCACCGCAACCGCGCCGAGGCAATGGCAATGCTCAAGTCCAAGCTGTACGAGCTTGAATTGCGCAAGCGGCAGGACGAGGCACAGAAAAAGGAAGACTCCAAGACCGACATCGGCTGGGGTCACCAGATCCGTTCCTACGTGCTCGACCAGTCGCGCATCAAGGACCTTCGCACCAACGTCGAGATCGGCAACACCCAGGGCGTGCTCGACGGCGACCTGGACGTGTTCATCAGTGCCAGCCTGAAACAGGGCGTTTGAGGAACCGCAGACAAGCATCTTTTTTAACCGCAGATGAACACAGATAAACGCGGATAAAGTCAACTTCAAAAAGCATCGGAAGTTATCTGCGTCAATCTGCGTTCATCTGCGGTTACATTGCCTTATCTTTTTAGAGTGCCCGGCACCATGTCAGAACACGATCAGCCGCATCAGGACGAGAACCAGATCATCGCGGAGCGACGCGCAAAGCTCGCCGAGTTGCGAAAGTCGGGCATCGCCTTTCCGAACGACTTCCGGCGCGAGCATTTCGCGGCCGACCTGCATTCATCCTACGGTGAACTCGCCGGCGATGCGCTCGAGGCGAAAGCGATTGCGGTCACGATCGCCGGGCGCATGATGCTCAAGCGCGTGATGGGCAAGGCGAGCTTCGCGACGCTGCAGGATTCGAGCGGGCGGATACAGATATTCGTCACCAACGATGCCGCGGGCGAGGCGGTGCACACCGCGTTCAAGCACTGGGACCTGGGCGACATACTCGGTGCGAGCGGCACGCTGTTCAAGACCAAGACCGGCGAATTGTCGGTGCGCGTATCCGGCCTGCGACTTCTCACCAAGTCGCTGCGCCCCCTGCCGGACAAGTTCCACGGCCTTGCCGACCAGGAGCAGAAATACCGGCACCGCTATGTCGACCTGATCATGAACGAGGACACGCGCCGCGCCTTCCAGGTGCGCAGCCGCCTGATCCAGGAAATCCGCGCCTTCATGGTCGGACGCGGCTACCTCGAGGTCGAGACGCCGATGATGCAGCCGATTCCCGGCGGCGCCAACGCGAAACCCTTCGTGACGCATCACAATGCGCTCGATATGCAGATGTTCCTGCGCATTGCGCCCGAGCTGTACCTCAAGCGGCTGGTGGTGGGCGGTTTCGAGCGCGTGTTCGAGATCAACCGCAATTTCCGCAACGAAGGCATCTCGACGCGGCACAACCCCGAATTCACGATGATCGAGTTCTACGAGGCCTACCGCGATTACCGCTACCTCATGGACTTCACCGAGGAGATGCTGCGCACGGTGGCAACGAAGGTACTCGGCACCACGAAGGTTCCGTACGGCGGCGACATCGTCGATCTTGGCGCGCCCTTCGCGCGGCTCACCGCACCCGAGGCGATCCGAAAGTACAACCCCGAGATCAGCGAAGCCAAGCTCGCCGACCGCAACTGGCTGATCGACGCAATCCAGCGCGCCGGCGGAAAACCGCACAAGGACGCGGGCGTCGGTGCTCTGCAACTTGCGCTGTTCGAGGAAACCACCGAGACCAAGCTGATCCAGCCGACCTTCATCGTCGACTATCCCGCCGAAGTCTCGCCGCTTGCACGTCGCAATGACGAGCATCCTGAAGTCACCGACCGGTTCGAGCTCTACATTACCGGCCGCGAGATGGCCAATGGCTTTTCCGAATTGAACGACGCCGAGGACCAGGCCGCACGTTTCGAAGAACAGGCGAAGGCCAAGACCCGCGGCGACGACGAGGCGATGTTCTACGACGCGGATTACATCCGTGCGCTGGAACACGGCCTGCCGCCGACCGCGGGCGAAGGCATCGGCATCGACCGCCTTGCGATGCTTTTCACCGACAGCCCGTCGATCCGCGACGTGATCCTGTTCCCGCAATTGCGCGCGGAATAGCCGCTTTGCCCCTTCCTGCCCGGGGAGGGTGATTCGACTGATCGCCGGCGCATGACATGGTCCATGCTGATAGTCCGGGCATCCACGGCCCACCGGCGAATCGCATGAACACTTTAGCCACTAGTTTCAGGGACTTACATAACAGGGCACCCCGGAAGGCGCGAGTCCGGGTTGCGGGAATCGACGAATGCGGCGATTCGCCGACAGACCTGAACGATGCCCTGGCGCGCATGAATCTGCTTGCCCCGGGCGACTCCGCGCGCTTCACACGGCTGGGCGGCAAGCGATCGGATATTTTTCGGGTCGACCTGGGCCGGGGCGCGATCTGCCTGAAGCGCCCGCGACATGATCCCAGCGACGAAGCCGACACCTCGGCGGCGCGCGCACGCGCTGAAACCGCGTGGCTCAAGCTCGCGCACGCGGTTGCGGACGAGGCAATTCCGGAAATCCAGGGTGAGCTTCCCGGCGTGTTCTGCACTGAATATCTTGCGCCGGAATCGCATCCGGGCTGGCTCTCGCGCCTGCTCGATGGCGATATTTCGCCGACTTCCGCGGGCGAAGTCGGGCGCCTGCTCGGCCGGCTCCACGCCGCGACGGCGAACAACATAGCGGTGTCGCAACGCTTCGATGCGCGCAAGGCATTTCTTGCGCACCGGATCGAGCCGCTGTTCATCGTGACCGCGGAGCGCCAGCCCGGCGTCGGCTCACAGTTGCGACAGCTCGCGCTTTCGCTCGGCGGCATGCGCGTGGCGCTGATCCACGGCGATCCCGCCCCCGACAACATACTGATCGGACCGAAAGGCCCCGTCCTGATCGACGCGGAGTTCGCCACCTATGGCGACCCCGCATTCGATCTCGCGCTGGTGCTCTCGCATCTGCTCGCGCTTGCCGCCGACCGCCCGCAATGGCGCGACCGTGCGCTGACCGCCTTCGACAATCTTTGCGCAGCGTATGCGCAACGCGTCAGCTGGGAGGTGCCCGAACACACCAACGAGCGTGCCGCGCTGTTGCTGCCTGCACTGCTGCTCGCAGGAGTTCACGGAGATTCACCCTTCCGCTGGCTTCACAACCCGCGCTCGTCGGAAACCATTGCGGGCATCGCACGAAGGCTTCTGGTGCTGCCGATGGTCCGGCTCGCGGCCGTTCGCGAGGCGTGGCGACGCTCCCTGCCGCTCTGACGCACACCGACCACCCGGGCTCCCGGGATAGAATGTCCGCTTGACTCCGCCGCCCGCGCAACCCTGACGGGCGGCGTTTCTGCTTCTGCGGCGTGATTTCCGCAACCTTGTTTTCGCATCTACAGTTCCGGATTCCGTGAGCCCCTCCCATAACGCCGCCGAGCGAGCACGCCACCTCAAGGGCATCCTGCTGATGCTCCTCGGGGTGAGCTTGATTTCAGTCCTCGACACCACCGGCAAGTATTTGACGAAAAGCTACCCGGTCTACCAGGTGGTCTGGGCGCGTTATGCGTTTCACGTGCTGTTCATGCTGCTTCTGCTCGCGCCACGGCTCGGCCTCGATCTCGTGCGCACACGGCGCCCGGCCCTGCAATTCACGCGCGGCCTGGTACTGACGCTCGCAACCTTCGTGTTCTTCAAGTCGCTTTCGCTGATGCCCCAGGCCGAGGCCTCGGCTATCGCGTTTCTTTCGCCGGTGCTCGTGGCGGTCCTTGCGGTGCCACTGCTGGGCGAGCGCGCGAATACCTCGACCTGGATCGCGCTTTCACTCGGATTCCTCGGCACACTGCTGATCATTCGCCCCGGCAGCGGCGTATTCACGTGGAACGCCCTCTGGCCGCTGGCGACCGCGTTCTGCTTTGCGGGCTACCAGATCATCACCCGCAAGCTTGCGGGCATCGACAGTTCGGTGAGTACGCTGTTCCTGTCCGCGCTGATCGGCGCGGTAATCCTGAGTTTCGTTGCGCCATTTCACTGGACTCCGCTGAAGGATCTCAACGATGGCCTGCTGTTCGCATCGCTTGGCATCTCCGGGAGCATCAGTCATTATTTTCTGATCAGGGCCTTTTCACTCGCGCCAGCCCCCGTTGTCGCACCTTTTGTGTATGCGCAACTGGTCATGGCGCTCGTCCTCGGCTATCTGGTGTTCGGCGATTTTCCCGACGGGATGTCACTTGCGGGGATGGGGATTATCGTTGTGGCCGGAACCTGGCTGATTAGCCGCAACCACCGTTCACCTGCCAAATAGCATGGATTATTCGTTTGGCTCGGCGGTGATGATCCTGCTGCTGGTCACCGACCCGCTGGGCAATATCCCCCTGTTCGTCGCCTTGCTCAAGCCGGTGGATCCGGCGCGCCGCCTGCGGGTGATTCTGCGCGAGTGCGCGATTGCGCTGGCGGTGCTGATCATCTGCATATACGCGGGCGACCCGCTGCTCACGCTGCTTGGGGTGTCGGATCGTTCGCTGAATATCGCGGGCGGCGTGATCCTGTTCGTGATCGCGCTGCACATGGTGTTCCGATCGGGCAACAGCGCCTTCGGCGAGGCGCCCGCGGGCGAGCCCTTCATCGTGCCACTGGCCATTCCCTCGATCGCCGGACCGACCGCGATTGCGACAGTGATCCTGCTTGCGTCACGCGCACCGCAACGCGTGCTCGAATGGACCGCCGCGGTTGCGGTCGCCATGGCGGTGACGCTCGCGGCGATGCTGTTCGCGAACCGGATAGCGCGTGCAATCGGTGAGCGCGGGCTTGCCGCGTTGGAACGGCTGATGGGTCTGGTGCTGACCGCGGTTGCGGTGGAGATGATCCTGCGCGGAGTCGAGGAGTTCGTGCGCGGGCTGCACTAGACAGTGCGCATATCGCGCCGCCCGGTCTCAGTCTGGCTCCAGCGGAATCGGCTCGATCGAAATCGTCTCCACAACACCCGGCACATAAATGCCGCCCCGTCGACCCGCGCCGTACCGCTCGTAATGCCAGTGCGGCAAAGGCCTGCCTGCCGGCGTGACCAGCCACAGACGCAAGAGATGCCGCTTGAGCGCCGGATCGTCGAAGTCCTCGTAGGCGGTGCGCGAGTGCAGCACGGTATGGTTGTTGATGAACTGGATGTCGCCACGCTCCATGAACATGCTCAGGTGGAACTCGGGATCGTTGACGAGATCATCGACCAGTTTCATCGCCTCCTTCTGGCCCGCATTGAGCGGCGGCAGTTCCTTGTACTGGGCGGTGGTTTTCATATGACCGCCAGCGTAATACGCGGTCAGCCTGCCGGCGGTGATCGAGAATATCGGCATCCGGTAGTACGGCCTCGCACCGGCAGGTATCTCGCCCCGCCGATCGACCCACACGGGTTGATAGAGAATCTGCAGCAGATCCGGTCTGCGCCGGTGAATCTCGTTGTGAACGGCGATGGAGCTGACGATCTTGCTTTCACCGCCGGACTTCGCCGGGTTGAGACAGAACAGGCCGATCACATCGGCGAAGTCGGAATGGTATGAAAGCCGCTCGTTGCTCATGTAGCTGCGATGCGTCGGGTGGAGAAATATCTTCCGCTCCGCGCTCGAGTCCAACGGATTGGACACCGCTGAACGCGCTCCCAGATCCAGTACATGGCCGATCATTTCGCCTCGGGCGTTCTGGCAGACCGGAAAACCGATGTGCACCCCGATCCCCCAGTACACGAGAGTCGCGTCTTCGCGGGAGTAGCGTTCGACCGGGACGCCGCGAACAAGCACGAAACCACGACCGTCAAGCACCTCCCGCCGGATTTCGGCCAATCTCGCTCCAAGTACAGGCAGCGGAAAGTCCGCACGCGTGACCTGCATCGCCGCAAGCCCTTTTGCACGTACAAGGGCTAGGGCCGCATCGAGGTCAGCCACTTCGGCTCGGTTGAGCCGGTACTGCCATTCGGTGGTGTGCTGCAGGTCGGCCGATTTCCAGCACGCGGGATCTTCCACCGGATGCTCGGAAATCCGGAGTTCGTCGTCACAGTATTCGGCGGATACGCTGTTCATTTCCCAATCTCTCCTGAAATCTGCATACCTGTCTTGTCACCCGACTGCGTTCATTCCGCCTTGAGCCCTGCTGCCTGGATGATCCGGGTCCAGCGCGCGAGTTCGCTCGACACGAGCTGCGTGACGCGTTCGGGTTCCCCGCCTTCGGGTTCGGCTTCCATTGAATTGAGCCGGTTGAGCATATCCGGCGTCTTGAGCGCACGGTTGAGTTCCTGATTCAGACGCATGACGACATCGCGCGGCGTTCCTTTCGGGGCCATCAGCGAACTCCACGAACCGATATCCGCAAAGCCGCTGAAACCGAGCTCCTCCAGCGTGGGTGTATCGGGGAGTTGGGCCGAGCGCTTGCGCGATGTGACGGCCAGGGCCTTGATCTGACCGGATTTGAGGTAAGGAAGCGCCGTGGGCAACGCATCGAACATCAGGTCCACGCGTCGCGCGACGAGATCCGCAAAGGCGGGTCCGCTTCCCTTGTACGGCACATGGGTCCATTTGACGCCCGTGTTGCCCTGGAAGTATTCGCCGATCAGATGCAGGATGCTCCCGCTGCCGGCGGAGGCCATGGTCAACGGCTCGACACCGGACTTCGATATCGAAACCACGTCAGCGGGTGTCGACGCCTTCAGGTCAGTTCGTGCGAGTACGACGATCTTCGTATTCGTGAACAGGACGATCGGATCGAGTTGCCTGACGGGGTCAAAGCCACGATCGCGAAACAACGCAGGGCTGATGGTCAGCGGTCCGCCGGACCCGACGACCAGGGTGTAACCGTCAGGTGGAGACTTGGCCGCCGCATCGAGCGCGATCAGGCCACCTACTCCCGGGCGATTCTCGACCACGAACGACTGACCAAAACTCGCGGACAAGGACTGCGCCATGGCGCGACCGAGAACATCCACCGCGCCGCCCGCCGCGAATGTCACAAGAACCTTTACCGGCTTTGCAGGATACGACTGTGCGAAAGAGCCCGAGACCAGGACGGTCGTCAGCAGAAAGGAAGCGGCGATCGTGCGTGCAAAAGCTTGCATCAATGAATCTCCCGGGTTGAACGTAACGGTACCGTAGTACATGTTGCAGCGTTTTTATCCGTCCCACAAGACCGGTGCGCGATCCGGGGAGCAGCGCGCAGCCACGACGCACAAATGAACCGAGCAAGGCGCGTTCGATCATCGGAAATTCACGCATGGCCGCAGCGCTGCCCTCAGCCGTAGCCTCGGTCGCGCGTTGGCATGCGAGCAAGCCGAGATGACCGAGCCGCGGCGTGATGCCCGCATCGGCAGGGTCACCGGCGAGGCGGCTGCATCGGAAGCGAATCTGCATCACGACGACTGCACCGACGACGACATCGATAATCAAGGGCAATCGATTCACCTGATCGCCGGTGCCGGAACATCGTACCGGCCACCAACTTGCGGCGGCTTAG
This sequence comes from Bordetella parapertussis, assembly GCA_945869935.1. GTDB lineage: Bacteria > Pseudomonadota > Gammaproteobacteria > Burkholderiales > SG8-39 > CAMBSA01. The sequence goes on from CAMBSA010000057.1 coordinate 7,365, forward strand.
ATCCGCTCGAAAATCACCGCGATGCCCTGGCCACCGCCGATGCACATCGTGACGAGTGCATAGCGCTTTGAGGTGCGGTGCAACTCGTGCAAAGCCTTGACGGTCAGGATGCAGCCGGTGGCGCCGATGGGGTGGCCGAGCGCGACGGCGCCGCCGTTGGCGTTGACCTTCGCCGGGTCAAGGTCGAGATCGCGCGTCACCGCCATCGCCTGAACCGCAAACGCCTCGTTGGATTCGATCACGTCCATGTCGGAGGGCTTGAGACCCGACTTTTCGAAAACGCGGCGAACAGCAGGAATCGGACCAAGACCCATGAGCTGCGGGTCCACGCCCGCATGGGCGTACGCCACGAGTCGCGCCATCGGATTCAGGCCCTCCTTCGCAGCGGCGCCCGCCTCCATCAGCATGACGGCGGCGGCCGCATCGTTGATGCCCGACGCATTGCCCGCGGTGACGGTGCCGTCCTTCTTGAACACCGCCTTCAGCCGGGAGAAGTCCTCGGCGCTTGCGTCATGGCGTGTGTGTTCGTCGGTATCGAACGCAACCGGACCTTTTTTGGATTTCACATCGACGGGGACGATCTGTCCCTTGAAGTACCCCGCCCTGATCGCGGTAGACGCGCGGCGATGCGATTCGAGCGCGAACGCATCCTGATCCTCGCGCGTGATGCCGTACTTGGCGGCGATGTTCTCGGCGGTGATCCCCATGTGGCCGTTGCCGAAGGGGTCGTGCAATGCGGCAGTCATCATATCGAC
>CAMBSA010000058.1 GCA_945869935.1 Bordetella parapertussis
AGCAAATGCCGCTTTCGATCGGGTTCGTCGAAATCTTCGTAATGGGTTCGCGCATGCACGGTCACGTGATTGTTCAAAAGCTGCAGGTCGCCCGGATTGAACATCATCGAATAATGAAACTCCGGACTCGCCGCCAGGCGGTCGACAAGGTCGAGGGCCTCAATCTGCCTTTCGGTAAGACGAGGCACCTCGGAATACCGCTGCGCCGAACGGATGTGTGTCCGGATATAGCGACACGCGAACTTGCCGTCATGAACGGAAAACAACGGCTGCTGGTAGTAGGGCAGCTCGGTTTCCGTATTCTGGTTCTGGAGGCTCCAGAAAAAGGGCTGATAAAGGGCCTCGAGAAGATCCGGCCGTATTCTGAGAATTTCGTTGTGAATCGCCACGGAACTCGCGATCATCGAACGCCCCCCGCTTTTCGCAGTACGCAGGACAAACAGGCAAACGACGTCGCACGAGTCGGTGTGGTACTCGAGTTCGGCATTGGTCTTGTAACCCCTGCCTTTGGGACCCTGAAGGTCCACCTTTATATCCTTCACGTCACCCAGTACATCGCCTTCGGCGCGCTGGGACACAGCCGTGCCGAAATATTTCCCGAACGCCCAGTAAATCAGGCGAAGATCCGTCGGGGTAAAGCGCTCCGAAGGAAAGCCCCGCACGAGAAAAAGACCCGGCCCGTCCTCCAGGCATTCCTGCGCTCGCTCGGCCAGTTTGTAAAACGACGACAGCGGAAAGTTATCGATGCTCAGGCTTTCGATTCCAATGTTGTGCTCCTTCGCGTGACGGAGCGCCTGTTCGATTTCAGCGATTTCGGAATCCGAAAGAATATGTATCCAGTCGTCGCGCGTCAGGATTTCGGTTCCGCGCCAGTCGGCGGGGGACACGATCGCCTGCTTGAATCCGGTCATGTTGTTTCCCGTTCTTTTCTAAAGATTCATCATTCTCTGGAACGCGGACAGGATAGCGTCCGGGCCACGGTCGGTTGGAGCACCACCGGTTCGCAATTCCTGTTCTAGCTTCCTCGGAACACCGGTTTTCGCTTCTGGTGAAAGGCAGCAACACCTTCGCGGCGGTCATCCGTGCTTACCAGCCGGTTGTAGGCTTCAATCTCGAATCGGTATCCGGTAAGCAAATCCGTTTGAAGCCCATAGTGAATGGATTTTTTCGCCTGTCTCACGGCAAGCGGCGCGTTATCGGAGATCGCCTGAGCCGCCCGCAACGCTATGCCGAATACCGTTGCTGCGAGTATCAGCTCCTTCGCCCGCCGTTCATCCACCGCCCTTGCTAGGTTTTGCGTGCCACCACCACCGGGCATTATTCCCAGGCGAGTTTCCGAAAGGGCGAAACGGGCCTGCTTTTCCGCGTAGATGAAATCGCACGCCAGTGCCATTTCGAGTCCACCGCCGAACGCATGGCCGTTTGCCGCGGCCAACACTGGAAGCGGGCACTCCATCAGCGCCATGAAAGAACGCTCGAAGATTTCATGTTGCGAGCGCCATTCCGCATCCGTCATTCCTTCTCTTTCCTTGAGATCGCCTCCCGAACAGAATGCTCGGTTGCCTGCCCCCGTCAGAACGACGCACCGGATGGAACCCGGTTCGGCCGTCAGCCTTGTCCACACATCAAGGGTTTCACGCCCCATCAGCGTATTCAGGGCGTTCAGAACCTCGGGACGGTTCAGTGTCACGACCAGCGCGTGCTCGCCCTCCTGTCTCACGGACAAGGTTTCATAGGCAGGGAATGTCATCGGTCGTCGAAGAAATTCAAGGATTCAAGTTCTGGACGCGCAGGGCAACGCATGCACTTGCCCACGCTACGAAATGTCCTCGCATCTAATCCGATGGCCCATTCCCTGTCAAACCGCATCAACATCACATCAACGTGGTCCCAGCAATCGACTGAGCGGGCTGGCTTGAATTCCGGCAACGATCTGCTTGCCGGGAAAAGCGCGCGAAAAATCTGAAATCTGCTCGGAACGAATACCGGTTCCGCTCAACAGTATGGTGTCGGAAACGTCGAGCGCTTCGCGCAATGGGACAGGCAGATCTGCAGGATCCACCGCGCCAACATCTATAACAATAACCAGCCCCCTCAGCGAGACACTTTCCGCAAGCAGCGAATCGCCAAATAGAGACCGGGTCTTTGCAAGGTGTGCGCCCCACGGAAGTTCGACCAGAATCCGGTCCGGCCGCGTTTCCCGAACAGCACGCGCGAGAGAAACCCTCATGGTGAGGTTGCCCGTGCAACAGGGGCAACCGTATGGCGCACCGCGTACCGCCACGCCCGTCTTTGCCAATGAACCCGGGTCCGGCATGGTGTTGCCGAGTTCTTCGACTATGAGGGTCCAGCGTTCGTCCTCTGGCTTGAATTCAAGCAGCGAAAGAATGGCTTTGGATTTGCCGGCTCCGCGCGGTCCCGCGAAGAGCGTAACCGGAGTAGCGGGGCGCGCCTGCTCGTTCATTGCCTCGTTTCGTCCTACTGGCGCCAGAACCCCGGCGTGAATACGACGATCAGGGTGAAGAGTTCGAGTCGACCGAGAAGCATCGCGATCGCGCAGATCCAGGTCTGGAAATCCGTGAGCGAGGCAAAATTCGTGCTGGGTCCCACCTGGTTGAGTCCGGGTCCGGTGTTGTTGATCGATGCGATGACCGCCGTAAACGATGAAATGATGTCAAGGCCCGAGGCCGCAAGAATCATGGTCATGGCAATCACGCTGCCGCCGTAGACAAGCATGAACGCTAGCACCGCAAAGATGATCTTGTTTTCGACGGCCTGGCCGCCCAGTTTCACCGGAATGATCGCCTTGGGATGAATGATCCGCTGGAACTCGCGGAGCGTCTGCCTTGCCATCAATTCTGCTCGCACCATCTTGATACCCGAACCCGTCGACCCCGAGCACGTCGAAAAACAGCAGAGAAACAGCATCCACACCGGCGCGAACATCGGCCAGGTATTGAAATCCACGCTCGCATGCCCCGTCGTGGTCGCCATCGAAACTACGTTGAAAGACGCGTGCCGCAGCGCCGTCGAAAAGTTCGAATAAATACCGTGCCACCAGAGAAAGAAGGCAATCCCGATAACACTGAGTATCAAAACACCGAGGTACGATCGCACCTCGGGATCCCGTCCATAGGCGGAAAACGACCGTCCGCGCAACGCGAGAAAGTGGCTTGCGAAATTCATCCCGGCAATCAGCATGAAGAAAATCGTTACCGCTTCGATTGCCGGCGAATTCCAATAGGCGAAACTTGCGTCGTGCGACGACATTCCACCAAGGGACATCGTGGTAAACGCATGAAGCAGCGCGTCAAACCAACTCATGCCCGCGCCGCGCATCGCGAATACGCAGAGCAGGGTGATCAATGCATAGACCAGCCACAAGCCTTTGGCGGTTTCGGTGATTCTGGGTGTGAGCTTGGTGTCCTTCATTGGTCCCGGCGTTTCCGCACGAAACACCTGGCTCCCACCCACGCCGAGAAGGGGGAGCACTGCCACCGCCAGAACAATAATCCCCATGCCACCCATCCATTGCAGCTGGCACCTCCAGAAATTGATCGACGGAGCAAGGTTTTCGATGTTCGATAACACCGTCGATCCGGTGGTCGTCATTCCCGAGACTGTTTCAAAGTAGGCATCGGTAAAACTCAGGCCCCCTATCTCGAGAAGCAGCGGTAAGGTTGCAAACGCGGGAAGCACGGTCCAGACGAGTGTCACAAGAAGAAATCCGTCGCGTGGTTGCAACTCCATCCGGCCGCGTCTTGTGGCCAACCACACCAGCGCACCTGCGGAAAACGTCGACACAGCGGATCCGAAGTACGCGCTGACCGCTGAATCCCGGCTCACAAGGGACACTGCAAGCGGAACAAGCATCGTGAGCGAGAAGATCACGAGGATTACCGAAAGTACATTGAGAACGGCAGTTATTCTGACCATGGTGGTGGTTGTCCGGGTTTAAATCAGACGAAACCGACGCCGACCTGAAAAAGCTTCTCCACCTTCGGGAGTGTGCGTTTGTCGGTGACGAACACGATGACGTGATCTTCCGCCTGGATCACCGTGTCGTGATGCGCGATAACGACTTCGTCGCCCCGTACGATCGCGCCGACGCTGGAGCCCCGGGGCAAATCGATATCCTCCAGTTTGCGGCCCACCATGCGGCAAGACTCCGCATCCCCATGCACAACCGCCTCGATTGCCTCGGCCGCACCACGCCGCAGGGAATACACTTGGGTTACGTCACCACGACGAACGTGTGCGAGCAATTGTCCGATCGTCGCCTGTGCAGGTGAAATGGCGATGTCGATCTGCCCGGCCTGAAGAAGGTCCACATAAGAACGGCGGTTGATCAGGCTGACTACGCGCCTTGCTCCCATGCGTTTGGCAAGCAGCGAGCTCATGATGTTGTTTTCATCATCGTTGGTGACCGCGATGAAAATATCCATCTCTTCGACGTTTTCGGCCTGAAGCAAGGTCTCGTCGGTGGCATCGCCCTGCAGAACCAGCGCTCGATCGACACGTTCCGCGAGCACTTCGCAGCGGCGCTTGTTGTGCTCGATCACCTTGACGATGTAGTCACGCTCAAGCGCGATTGCCAGCCTCTGTCCGATGTTTCCGCCTCCGGCGATCATTACCCGGCGAACCGGTTTGTCCATCCGCCGAAGTTCGCGCATTACCTGCCGGATGTTCTGGGTCGCCGCAAGACAAAACACTTCGTCGCCGGGCTCGATTACCGTGTCGCCCTCCGGCGCAATCGGCCGGTCGCCACGGAAAATCGCCGCAACCCGGGTGTCGATTGAGGGCATGTGTTGCCTCAAGTCCCTGAGGGGATGCCCCACGAGCGGCCCGCCCTGAAATGCGCGGACTGCGACAAGGCTGACCTTCCCATCGGCGAATTCGAGAACCTGTAGAGCCTCGGGAAACTGGACCAGCTTGACAATGTAATCAGTCAGAACCTGCTCGGGGCAAATGGCCAAGTCCACCGCGAATCCCTGAGCGCCCAGCACGGCGTCGTTGGCGAGATACTCGGATGCCCGCACTCGCGCAATCCGGGTAGGGACATTAAAAAGTTGTTGCGCGATCTTGCACGCCACCAGGTTGGTCTCGTCGCTTTGAGTAACGGCGATGACCATGTCGGCGTCTTCGATCCCCGCCTCAATCAGAACCGAAGGATGCGCCGCGCTACCCACAACTGTTCGCAGATCAAAGCGGTCCTGCAAGGCGCGCAATCGGGCCCCTTCGACATCGACAACGGTAATGTCATTTTTTTCCGAGACAAGATTCTCGGCAACCGACGAACCGACCTGACCTGCGCCAAGTATGACGATTTTCAAGAGACGTCCTTCCCCAAGATCGGGTGGCGGATTCTATGCCTATTGCGCCGCAGCATCCAATCACCCGTAACGTAGGCCGTCGACTCCAGCCACACCCGCGAGGTACATTTTGTGCAGGAGACACCCAAAGGCTATCCTGACAATCTACAAAAAACATCCAGGATTGGCGCGGCAAAGCAGGCGATATACTGACAACTCGTCTTATGAATCGTCCCGCCGACCGGTGGAGATTCCAAGCGATCGGAGCTTTCTGTACAGATGCGTACGCTCAAGGCCCGACTTTTCTGCCACCTTCGCGATTGACCCCCCTTCGAGCGCAAGATGGTGCTCGAAATAAGCGCGCTCGAAGGCTTCGCGAGCTTCCCTCAAGGGCAGGTCGAGCGGCAGGCCGAGCGCTGAGGCCGAACCTGCGGGCGCCAGTTCGCGCAACACCCTCTCGACATCGCCGGGCCCGACCTCCTCTTCCAGCGCGGTTACCGCGGCATTGCGTACCGCCGTAAGCAACTGATCGAGATTTCCGGGCCAGGAGAACTGCCGCATCATGTTCAGCGCCGCGGTGGAAAACTTCCGCGGCGCGCAATATCGCGATTCAACCAGCTGCATCAACATCAGACTGGCAATGTCGGGCACGTCTTCGGAAAAATCCCGGAGCGATGGAAGCGCAAACGACAGTTCGGCGACGCGCGATAGCAATGCCGGGTCAAAGCCGTGTTCAACCACGAGCACCCTTGGCTCGATGGCGCTGAACGAAACCAGACGCACCTTTGCCCTCTCGCTGCGGTCAATAACAAAAGCAAGATGCTTCTGCTGGGTTCTGGACAGTTCGGATAATTCAGGAACGAATAAGACGCCCCCTGCCGCGTGTGAAAGGACATCCTGGCCCGGGTCAGACAGAACCTGGGACGCATCGATCCACGGTGTATTGGCGACATGCAGATAGCGTGCAAAAAGTTCGGGCATCGTGCCAGGCTCGCCGCGCAGGAGTAGCGGAGCGCCCGACGCAGCGAGCTGACTCAGCCGCTTCTTCAAATCGCCCAGTACCAGCGAGCGCCCGAGATTCGCGAGTGCGAGCGGAGCCGGTGCGCGACCGCCATGATCACGCAGCCCACGCTTCACCGTCGCAAGCAGCTTTTGCAACGCAATCGGCTTTTCCAGAAAATCGACTGCACCGATCCGGGTTGCCTCCACCGCCGTTTCGATGGTGCCGTGTCCCGACATCATCACCACCGGCATCGTGAGCTGACCGTTTGCAGCCCATTCCTTCAGCAAGGTGATGCCGTCGGCGTCAGGCATCCAGATATCAAGGAGTACAAGGTCCGGTCTTTCGCGTGCGCGAAGCTCGCGCGCGCGCGTCGCGTTCTCGGCGGCCAATACCGTATGACCTTCATCGGACAGGATTTCCGAAAGAAGTTCCCGTATCCCTATTTCGTCGTCTACAACGAGTATCTGTGCCATGCAGCGGCTTCTTTCCCGATCATGCAGCTTTGGCCAACGGCAGTGCAATTTTTACGGAAGCACCACGAGACGGCAGATTCTCGATCGAAATGCTGCCGTGGTGCTCGTCCACGATCTTTCTGACGATAGCGAGGCCAAGACCTGTTCCTTTGGATTTTGTCGTCACGTACGGCTCAAAGGCCCGCTTGATAATGGCCTCCGGAAACCCGCACCCGTTGTCGCTGATGCGAAGCCATACCTTGCCACCGGCACGCTCTGTAACCACCTCGATACGGGGCTCGCTCTCGCCGGAAAGCGCGTCCTGAGCGTTTTGCAAAAGATTATGAATGATCTGCCGGAGCTGATTCCGATCGCCGCGAATCTCCGGGAGCTGCGGATCAAGCTGCAAATCGATACACGCAACCGACTGCTCGTACAGTGCGAGAACATCCCGCAGCAGCGCGTTCAGGTCCAGCGGCTCCAGCCGCGGTGCCGGCGTACGCGCATATTCTCGGAACTCGTCCACCATGTTCTTGAGTGCCGTCACCTGAGTCACGATCGTACCAGTGGCACGGTCCAGCGCTAGCGCATCCTCTGCGGGCAGACGGCTTGAAAGTTTTGCCTGCAAACGCTCGGCCGCGAGCTGGATCGGAGTCAGAGGATTCTTGATTTCGTGCGCCAGTCTGCGAGCGACTTCACCCCATGCAGTTGCGCGCTGTGCCGCGATCAACTGGGTAATGTCATCGAAAACCAGCACATAGCCTTCGCTGCCTGTTGTAGGCAAGGGGGATCCACGCAGCAGCACGGTAGCACCAAGTTCGATTAACTCCACTTCCTTCTGCCATACGTCACTTTCGTGTTTGCCGAACTCTTCCCGCAGGGCCACGGCGAATTCCCGCAAACGCGGCCATTCTTCGGTACGAAGTCCCACCATCCGCGACACGTCTTCATTCAGGATGCCGTTTGCACCGACATTCGCGATTCGCAACACAAGGTCGCGGTCAAATACCAGAACTCCGGCAGATAGATTCGCGAGAATGCTCTCGAGGTAGGCGTTGGCAGTCTCAATCTGGGCGCGATGGTCTTCGGTCGCACGACGAGCTTCTTCGAGTTGCGCTGTCATGCTGTTGAAGGACTGCGTCAGTATTCCAAGTTCATCCCGGCTGGTTACCGGCGCCCGGGCGGAAAAGTCACCCCGCGCGACGGCCTGCGTGCCCTCGGCAAGGTCTGCGAGTGGCTGGCTCAATCGCCTGGACAACAAGAAAGCGAGCGCCACCGCCGAGAAAAGTGCAAGCAATAGGGTAAGCGTCAGCGTAAGGATGTAGATCTGTTTCAAGCCTTGC
>CAMBSA010000059.1 GCA_945869935.1 Bordetella parapertussis
CATTATATGTATGCGATCGCGGCGATCGCGGGCGGCGTGAAACTGCTCCAGCGGCGCGCCTGGGCACGCACCACGCTCGAAGTGCTTTCCTGGGTGTCGCTTGTGCTGGCGGCAGTGCTCGCGGTCACTTGGCTCGTGATGTGGAACACGATCACGATGAAGATGCTCGGGCAGAACGCGAACACCGCGATCGTCTGGGCGATCGGCCTCGGCGTGGATCTCGTGCTCACCGCGCTCTGCGCGGTGCCGCTCTGGAAGATGGTGCGATTCCTGCGCAGCGCGCCGGTCAGAGACGCGATGCGAAGCGATCCCTCCTCCTGAGGATCAGGTCGCGGCTCAGGTTGCCGGGGATACCTTTGCAAACCAGTCGGCGATCTGCTCGCCCTGCATGAACACCGTGTCCTTCCTCGACTGGAGCAGGTCCAGCATCTTCGCGAGGTAGCCGATTCGGTGCGGCACGCCGATCAGGTGCGGATGCAGGCCGAGCGCGAGCACGCGCACCTGTTTTTTCATCTCGCGATCGAAGGTCTGCACCGTATCGGCAAGGCGCTGGTACATCTCGGGCGAGGAGTGTTTCTCGATCGCGTAGATGATCGAATCGTTGATCTCGAGGTTATAGGGCATCGCGATCAGCGGGCCGTGCTTCGTGCTCATCCACGCGGGCACGTCCTCCACCACCCAGTCGCAGACATAGTCCACGCCGAGCGATTTCAGGATGTCGGGCGTGTCCAGCGTCTCGCGCAACCCGGGCGAGAGCCAGCCGCGCGGGCGGCGGCCGGTAAATTTCGCGATCTTGTCGATCGCCGCTTCGATCACTTCGCGCTCGTTGGTCGCGGCATTGAGGGTCTTCTGGTGCATGCCGTGGCCGATGAATTCCCAGCCCGCATCGCGCATCGCGATCGCCGCGTCCGGGTACGCATCGATCACGCCCGCGTTGAAGCTGGTGCTGGCCGGAATGCCGCGCCCGGCGAGCATCTCCATGATGCGAGGCAGGCCGCAGCGCATGCCGTAGTCCGCCCAGGAAAAATTCGGCACATCGGGAATCGTTTCCTTGCCGTGCGGCGGAGTGATGATCGTGCGCGGCATCGAGTCCTCGAAACGCCAGTGCTCGACGTTCACCACCACATGCACGATCAGCGACTTGCCGCCCGGCGCCTCGAGCTTTGGCCGGCGGGTGGAGAACTGGTAGGGGATGCGCGGGTTGGACATTCGGGGCTCCGGAACGATCGCAATTACTTTGTCATTGCGAGGAGGGCTCCGCCCGACGCGGCAATCTCCCGGCTTCGATGAGCACCGGAGATTGCTTCGTCGCTGCGCTCCTCGCAATGACTGCGTGGCAGTACTGCCAACTACTCGCCCTTGAACTGCGGCTTGCGCTTTTCCATGAACGCGGTGCGGCCTTCCTTGAAGTCGCCGCTGGCGAAACAGGCGGCAATCGCCTCGTTCAGCGTCTCGAGGTCGCGATCCCCCGCGTCCTTGAGCGATTCGACGATCGCGCGCTTGGCCGCCGACACGGTGAGCGGCGCGTTCTCGGCCACGCCTTCGGCATAGGCCTGCGCCTGCTTGTGCAGATCGGCCGCCGGCACGACGCGCGAGACAAAGCCCATGCGATGCGCCTCCGCCGCGTCGAAGATGCGCGCGGAGAAGAAGATGTCGGAGGTGTTCTCGGCGCCGATCAGCGACACGAAGCGCTTCACGCCGGTGAAGCCGTAGCCCAGTCCCATGCGCGCAGCGGGCATGCGGAAACGCGCATCGTCCGCGGCAATCCGCACATCACAGCTCGAGGCAAGGCCGAGGCCGCCGCCCATGCAGACGCCACGGATGGCGGCGATCACCGGTTTCGTGCAGCGGATAGGCGCGTGATACGCGTCGTCGACCGAGCGGTTGTAGATCGCCTGCGCATCGGCCGAGCTGCGCTGCTTCTCGAACTGGGAGATGTCGGCGCCGGAGACGAAGGCCTTTTCGCCATCGCCCGCGAGCACGATTGCGCGGATCGACTTGTCCGCCTCGAATTCGGCGAGCTGCTTGGGCAGCGCGACCCACATGTCGTAGCTCATCGCATTGAACTTGGCCGGATTGGAAAACAGGATCCAGCCCACCGCACCCTCGCGGCGCACGATCAATTCGGACATTGCATTGCTCCCTTCAGACAACTGTTTTTTAAATCCAGGGAAGCTCTGACAAATTGCCCGAATCTGAAATGCATGTCGAGCTTCCCTCTGTAGTGGGGGATTTACAAGGGGGCATCGCCCCTTTGTTCAGATCTCCCTAGACGGCCTTGTTTGCGCGCAGCGCATCGATCTGCGCCGCGGTGTAGCCGAGATCCGCAAGCACTTCGTCGGTGTGTTCGCCAAGCTCCGGCGTCGCGCGCGCCATCGAGGCGGGCGTGCGGGTGAGCGTGACGGCCTGGTTGATGATGCGGATGTCACCGAGCTGCGGATGCTTTACCGTCGCGGCAGCGCCGATATGCTTTACCTGCGGATCGGCAAACACCTGGTCCATCGAATTGATAGCGCCGCTGGGCACACCCGCCTCGTTCAGCATCTCGATCCATTCGGCGGAAGTACGGCCGGCAAGAACCCGCTCGATCTCCTCGCCAAGCAGCTTGCGGTTCTTCGAGCGGCCGGTGTCCTCCTTGAACTCCTCGCGCTCGATCCATTCTTCCTTGTCCACCGCCTTGGCAAAGCGCTTCCAGATCGCGTCACCCGAGGCGGCGACGTTCACATAGCCGTCTTTCGTCTTGTAGGCCGAGGTGGGCATGCTCACCGGGTGGTCGTTGCCCGCCTGCTTGGGCACATCGCCCGTCATCAGGTAACGCGCCGCCTGGAAATCGAGCAGCGCGATCTGCGCGTGCAGCAGATTTGACTGGACCCACTGGCCTTCGCCCGATACCTCGCGCTCGAGCAGCGCGGTCATGATGCCGAGCGCCGCCATCAGGCCGGCGGTCATGTCCGCCACCGCCGCGCCGGCGCGCACCGGCCCCTGCCCGGGAAAGCCGGTCACCGACATGAAGCCGCCCATGCCCTGCGCGATCTGGTCGAAGCCCGGCCGGGTGGCGTAGGGTCCGTCCTGGCCGAAGCCTGACACGCTCGCGAGGATGATCCGCTTGTTGACCTTCTTCAGCGACTCGTAGTCCACGCCGAGGCGGAACTTCACGTCGGGGCGGTAGTTCTCCACCACCACGTCCGCCTTCTCCACCAGCTTCCTGAATATCGCGAGACCCTCGGGTGACTTGAGATTCAACGTCATCGAGCGCTTGTTCCGGTGCAGGTTCTGCATGTCGAAACCGTGGCGCGGGCCGCTCATCGAGTCCGCCTCCACCGAGGGCGGCATCTCGATCTTGATCACGTCGGCGCCGAAGTCGCCGAGCTGCTTGACGCAGGTCGGCCCGGCGCGAACGCGGGAAAGATCGAGCACGCGAAAGCGTTTGAGCGCGGAGGAGGCGGGAATGTGGGGCATGGTGTCGCGAGCCGATTAGAAGAGCTTTCAGCGCTTGTCGCGCGCCCTGTCCATCAGCGCCTTGTCCTGGCCGCCGTCGACCTCGATCATGGTGCCGTTGACGAAATGCGCAAGCGGCGAACAGAGATAGGTGACGAGATTCGCCACTTCCTCCACCTCCGCGATGCGGCCGAGCGGAATCGATGCCGGCGCGAGCGTGTTGGCTTCGTCGAACGGGATGTTCATGTCGCGCGACATCGCCTTCACCAGGCCGGTCCAGCGTTCGGTGCGCACCGGGCCGGGGTTGACCGCGCAGAAGCTGATGTTGTTCTTGCCGTACTGGCCGGCGAGCGCGATGGTCAGGTTCTGGCCGGCGGCGTTTGCCGCGCCCGGGCAGACTTCCCAGTACGACTCCTTCACGCCGTCGTTGCCGATCAGGTTCACCACCCGGCCGCCGCCCTGCTTCACCATGTAGGGCAGGGTGTAGCGCGTGCAGCGCACATAGCCGAAGAACTTGAGCTGAAGGCCAGCCTCCCACTGCTCGTCGGAGAGCGATTCGATCGTCCCGCCCGCGGCGGCACCGGCGTTGTTCACCAGAATGTCGATCTTGCCGCCGAGCTTTTGCACCGCGGCGTCGATGAACGCTTTGGCGTCGGGCGACTTGGTGAGATCAGCGGGAATCGCATGGATCGTGCGGCCGGTGGCCTTGGCGATTTCGGCCGCCGTGGCTTCGAGCGGCTCCTTGCGCCGCGCGCAGATCGCGACATCGCAGCCTTCCATCGCGAGCGCAAGAGTGATCGCCTTGCCAATGCCTTCGCTGCCGCCAGTGACGATGGCGGTCTTGCCTTTGAGTTTGAGATCCATGAATCGACTCCGTAATGCGGATTAGGGGGACAGTCGATGCGTCTGCCGGAATCCGGAACGGCATCGGTGCTGTGTATCTGCTTCGGGGCGGCAACTTTAGCATTCTCCCGCGGCTCAAGTGCATCTCAAAATCGGTGCGCCCGCGTATCATGCAAGGGCGTGTATTGACGCCGCCCGACCGCGGGCGATAGCGTCCGGAAAGCCGTTTCCCTCTCGATGGAGAATCCCATGATTTCAATGTCCCTGGCCCGACGCCTGTCGGCGATCGTGCTCGCTTTCTGCTGCTCCGGCACCGCTTTGGCGCAGACCTGGCCCGCCCGTCCGATACGCATCATCGTGCCCTTCGGCGCGGGCACCACCGCCGATATCATCGCGCGGGTGATCGGGGTAAATCTTTCAAAAGAACTCGGCCAGCAGGTGATTGTCGATGACAAACCCGGCGCCGGCGGCACCATCGGCGGCGCGGAAGCCGCGCGTGCCGTACCCGACGGCTACACGCTGGTGCTCGGCACCGTGGCAAGCCACGGCGTGGGCCCGCTCACGATGCAGAACGTCACCTACGATCCGGTGAAAAATTTCCAGGCGATCACGCTCATCGCCAACGTGCCGAGCCTGATCGCGGTGCACAACTCGGTGCCGGCGAAGACGCCGCAGGAACTCGTCGCCTTCCTCAAGGCCAACCCCGGCTACAACTTCACCTCCGCCGGCCCGGGCACCACCGCGCATCTCGCGGGCGAATCCTTCGGCAAGAAGCTTGGGCTGAATCTTGTGCACGTGCCCTACAAGGCGGCGGGGCAAGGCATCACCGATACCGTGTCCGGCCAGATCAAGATGATCGTCTACCAGTACGGCAGCCTGAAGCCGCATATCGACTCGGGTTCGCTGCGCGCGATCGCGGCGGTGTCGGCGCAGCGCATCCCGGCGCTGCCGAACACACCCACCGTGGCCGAGAGTTTCATCCCCGGCTTCGACTTCGCGCCGTGGTTCGGCCTGATGGCGCCCGCCGGCACACCGCGTGCGATTGTCGATCGCATCCACGGTCTGGTGGTGAAGACGATCGAATCGCCGGAGATGAAAAAGCAGTTCGAGGCACAGGGCATGGAGCCGGTGGGCATGGGACCGGACAAGTTCCAGGAGTTCATGCGCGCCGATTTGGAGCGATGGAAAGAAGTGATTGCGGCGACCGGCACAAAACAATAATGAACGAACACGACGCATGAAACCGGCCTCCTTTGACTATCTCGCACCCACGTCGCTCGAAGAAGCGCTCGCGCTGCTTGCGGACAATCCCGACGCCAAGCTGATCGCGGGCGGGCAGAGCTTCGTGCCGGTGATGAATTTCCGGCTGGCGAGCCCGCCGCTGCTGATCGATCTCAACCGCATTCCGTCGCTCGCGTACATCAACAGCGACAGCACGGGCCTGCGCATTGGCGCGATGACACGCAACCGCGCGCTCGAAACCTCGGACGTAGTCCGCAGCGCGAATCCGCTGCTGTCTGCTGCCATGCCCTGGATCGCGCATGTGGCGATCCGCAATCGCGGCACGATGGGCGGCAGTCTGTCGAACGCGGACCCGGCTGCCGAGTTGCCCGCGATCGCGATGGTGTGCGACGCGGAATTCACGCTCGACAGGCGCACCGGCGCCCGCACGGTGAAAGCCACCGACTTCTTCCAGGGCCTGTTCAGCACCGCGCTTGCGCCGGATGAAATCCTCACCGGCATCCGTTTCCCCGCATGGCCGGCCAATCGGCGTCACGGCTTCTTCGAGGTATCACGTCGCCACGGCGATTTCGCGATCGTCGGCGCCGCCGTCACCCTGGATCTCGATGCGAACGGTCGTATCGCCGCCGCGCGCATCGGCGTGTTCGGCGCAGCCGACACACCGGTTCTTGTTCCCGATGCCGCCGCCGCCCTGATTGGTAAAAGCTCAACCGAAACCACGGAATTCGCGCGCGAAGCCGGTCGGATCGCGCGCGCGCGCATCACGCCGCGCGCCGACCATCAGGCCTCGTCCGACTACCGCGCCGAGCTGATTGAAACCCTGGTACGCCGCGCGCTCGAACAGACGCTCGGCCACGCCCACAGAAAAGCCGCCTGAGAAAAACCGAATGACTACCGAAATCGAACTCCACCTGACGGTCAACGGTACGCCGGCCTCGGGCCGCGTCGAGCCGCGCGTCTCGCTCGCGGATTTCCTGCGCGAACATCTCGAACTCACCGGCACGCACATTGGCTGCGAACACGGCGTCTGCGGTGCCTGCACCGTCATCGTCGATGGCGCCTCCGCGCGCGGCTGCCTGATGTTCGCGGTGCAGGCCGAAGGCGCTAAGGTCACGACCGTCGAGGGCCTGGCGAAAGACGGCATTCTCACGCCGCTGCAGGAAGCCTTCCGGCGCCATCACGCGCTGCAGTGCGGCTTCTGCACGCCCGGCTTTCTCACCACCGCGACCGCGCTGCTCGCGGAGAACCCCGATCCGACGCCCGATGAGGTTCGGGATGCGATCTCCGGCAACCTCTGCCGCTGCACCGGTTACATCGGAATTGTCGAGGCGATCCTCGATGCGGCGAAGCGGATGAAGAACGGAGGCGCGCAATGAGCCATGAAGCGCAGGCCGCCACCTCAGGCCCGATGATCGGCCAGTCGCTCGCGCGCGGCGAGGACGAGCGTTTTCTCACCGGGCGCGGACAGTTCATTGACGACGTGAAACTCCCCGGCGCGTTGCATGCGGTGGTCGTGCGCAGCGCCGAGGCGCATGCGCTGATCCGCGGCATCGACACCTCGGCCGCGCTCGCAACGCCGGGGGTCTCCGCGGTGTTCACCTTTGCCGACATCGCCGAGTACGCGCAGCCGATCCCGATTCGCCTCGCGCCGCTCAAGGGCACCGAACGCTATCTGCAGTATCCCCTGGCCAAGGACCGCGTCCGCTACGTCGGCGAACCGGTGGCGGTGGTGGTGGCGAAGAACCGCTATATCGCGGAGGACGCCGCCGAGCGCGTGGTGATCGACTACGAATCGCAGCCCGCGGTGGTGCATGCCGAAGCGTCGATCCTCGACTCGACCCTGCTCTTTCCCGAGACCGGCACCAACCTGTCCACCTCGTACTCGGTGGGTCTCGGCGACTGCGACGCCGCGTTTGCCCGCGCGGAATACACCCGCAAGGAGAGCTTCCGCTGCCAGCGCCACGGCGCGGTGACGATGGAGACTCGCGGCCTCGCCTGCATCGAGCGCGAGGGCACGCTCGAAGTCTGGGGCGCGACCAAGGTGACCTTCTGGAACCGGCGCGCGCTCGCCGCGATGCTCAAGCGCCCGGTGGAATCGATCGAGATGATCGAGACCGACGTCGGCGGCTCGTTCGGTGCGCGCGGCGAGTTCTACCCCGAGGATTTCCTGATTCCGTTTGTCGCAGTGAAGCTCGGCTGCGCGGTGAAATGGATCGAGGACCGGCGCGAGAACCTGATGGCGAGCAACCACTCGCGCGACATCGCATGCGAGTTGGAAATTGCCTTGAAGCGCGACGGCACTCTGCTCGGAATGCGCGCCCGGCTGATATCCGACATGGGCGCCTACACCCGCACCAACAGCGGCGTGGTGCCGGCCAAGGCGGTGCAGTTCCTGCTTGGCCCCTATCGCGTGCCCGGCTTCAAATGCGACGTACTGCTCGCGATGACCAACAAGACCCCGATGGGCACCTACCGTGCCCCGGGACGCTTCGAGGCCAATTTCTTTCGCGAGCGTCTGTTTGACATCGCCTGCGCAGAACTCGGCATCGACCGCGTCGCCTTTCGCGAGAAGAACCTGATCCGCCC
>CAMBSA010000060.1 GCA_945869935.1 Bordetella parapertussis
GACGCCAATCGCCGGTTCGTCGCCGCGTTTCAGGCGGAATACAAACGCCTGCCCACCATGTACGCGGCGCAGGGCTACGACACGGCGCTGCTGATCGACTCGGCAGTTCGCGGCGTAAAGGGGCGAATCGAGGACAAGGCGGCCTTAAGGCGGGCCCTCGAGGCGGCAAAGTTCGCGTCGGTGCGCGGTCCATTCCGATTCAACCGGAACCACTACCCGATTCACGACATCTACATGCGTGTGGTTTCGAGGGACAACCAGGGCCGGATCACGAACCGGACGCTCGGAAAGGTCGTCACGGACTTCGCTGACCCTTATGCAGGGCAGTGCAGAATGCCGCCCGGCTAGACACTACCGATCGAACAACATGCCCTTCCGGTATTGCTTTACAACGGATGCCATGAAGTAAAAAAGGCCGCTCACGCGGCCTTTTTCGAGCACGTCACGCGCCTCAGCGCGCCTGACCTGTCGCAACCCGCGGGGTGATGAACACCAGAAGTTCCGTCTTGTCGTCCTGTTTCGCGTTGTTGCGAAACAGGTTGCCGATCAACGGCAGGTCACCGAACAAGGGGACTTTCACCACGGTGTTATTGATCGTCTGCGTGTAGATGCCGCCGATCACCACGGTGCCGCCGTTTTCGACCAGCACTTCGGTCTTGACGTGGTTGGTGTTGATTGCGAGGCCCGCGGTGGTGGTTGCACCGACGGTGTCCTTGTTCACGTCCAGCGCCATGATGATGTTGCCGTCCGGTGTGATCTGCGGCTTCACCTTGAGCGAGAGGTTCGCCTTGCGGAAGCTGACCGAGGTCGCGCCCGAGGACGTCGCCTGCTGGTAGGGCAGCTCGACACCCTGCTCGATGATCGCCTCGACGTTGTCCGCGGTCAGCACCCGCGGGCTGGCGATGGTCTTGCCCTTGCCGTCGGTTTCGAGCGCGGAGATTTCCATCGAAAGGAATTTCGACCGGTCCTTGTTGAACAGGATCAGCGACACCGCCGACGCGCCGAAGCCGCTCAGCCCGGAGGCGGGCAGGTTCACGTTCTGCGCGGTTTCCGCCGCGCTGCTGCCGGTGAATGCCGGCGTACCTGCGGTGAAGCCCGCCGTCTGCGAGTTGGTGAAGACGCCCGCACCGAAGCTCGTCTGAACATTGCCGTTTCCAAGCCCGAGCGGGCGCGTGCCGATCGAACCCACCTGACGGAGATCCTGGCCAACACCCAGCCGCACGCCAAGATTGCGGCTGAACTTGTCAAAGGCTTCGACGATCCGGGCCTCGATCAATACCTGGCGCACCGGCACGTCGAGTTTGGCGACAAGGCGGCGTACTTCCTCGAGCCGGCTGGGCACGTCCTGGACGAAGACCTGGTTGGTACGCGTATCGATCACCGCGCTGCCGCGCTTGGAGAGGATGCGCTGCTTGTCATCCGAGAGCAGTTTCGCGATGCCCTCGGCCTTGGCGTAGTTGAGCTGGAAGTTCTCGGTGCGCACCGCCTCGAGTTCGTTGATCTGCTGACGCGATTCGAGCGCGAGCTTTTCCTTGGTGGCGAGCTCGTCGCGCGGTGCGATCCAGACCACGTTGCCGTTCTTGCGCATGTCCAGGCCGCGGGTCTGGAGAATGATGTCCAGCGCCTGGTCCCAGGGAACGTCCTTGAGCCGCAACGTCAGGTTGCCGCCAACCGAGTCGCTGGTGATGATGTTCAGGTCGGTGAAGTCGGCGATCACGTTCAGCACGCTGCGCACTTCGACGTTCTGGAAGTTGAGCGAGAGCTTGTCGCCCTTGTAGCCGGTCTGCGTGCCCTGCACCAGCTTGTTCGGGTCGTACTGGACCGGCTTCACCTCGATGACAAACTGGGTGTCGGTCTGGTAGGCGTTGTGCTCCCACAGCCCGCGCGGCTCGATCACCATGCGCACGTTCTCGCCCTGCGAAAAGGTGCTGATGGTCTGCACCGGTGTGGCGAAATCGACGACGTCCAGCCGGCGGCGCAGCGCGTCCGGCACCTGCGTCTTGAGAAACTCGACGATCAGCTGCTGCCCCTGCTGGCGGATGTCGATCCCGGTCGCGGTGTCGGAAAGATCGACCACGATACGGCCTTCGCCCCCGCGTCCGCGCCGGAAGCTGACATCGCGAAGCGAGTGCCTCACGTCGGTTCGGCCTTCGGTGAAGCGGGAGGCGCTCGCCGATGCCGCGGGCGCTGTTGGAGGGGCCAGCGTGACCACCAGGTTACGGCCGTCTATTTTGGAATCGTACTGGACAAGATTGCGCAGGTTCAGCACCAGGCGGGTCCGATCCCCGACCTGCACAAGGTTCATCGAACGCAGTTCGCCTTCGCCAATGTCCTGATTGGAGCGGCCTAGCGCGTTCACCGTGTTCGGGAAGTCAAAGGCGATCCGCGCCGGAGTCGCCACCGTGAAACTGCCGGGGGCAGCCGCAAGAGGCGCCTTGGTGGTGATCTGGACAATCAGCTGGCCGCCCTTGGCTGCCACGCTGAAGGATTCGATCGCGTTCTGGCCTCCCGCCGGCCCCGCCGTCTGCGCGGAAGCCGCCTGGGACAGGACGAGCACGGAGAGAAAACCTGCGAACGCAAGCAGCGAAGGCACGTTGCGTAGTACGGCCATTGGATTCATCTTCCTGACTCCTGCATTTGCAGCGAGGTTTCGCGCTCGGCCCAGTCGCCTGCGCCATCCTGAACGAGCTCGCGCATCTTGATTTCGCCGTCGTTGATAACGGTGATGAGGCCGAAGTTCTGCCCCAGGTAATTGCCTTTTCTCACCCGATAGAGGCTCGCATCAGCCCGCACCAGCGCGAAGGTTTCCTTGTTCTGCGTCAACGTGCCCACCATGCGCAGCGACTCGACCGGGAACGCCTCGAGCGGTTCCTTGGGACGGGTGTCGTCCGGCTTGAGCTTGCTGTTGCCGGCCGCACCCGAGGAGCGCGTCGCGATTTCGATCTTCGTCGGACCGAAGGGATCGGCGAGCGACTCCGCCTCGTAAGGTATGGGTTCGTAGGGCTTGACCACAGGCAGGGCCGCCACCTTGCCGCGCATATCCTTGGTAAGGTCCTTGAGTTCTTCCTTGAGGTCACCGAATTCCTCGTTGCCGCAACCCGCGAGAAACACGGCGGTGACCGCAGCCACGAAGAAAATCCGCGCGTTCATTTCTTCGCCGCCTTGCCCTTGGCCGCAGAACGCCGCTGCGCCGCCACTTCCTCGTCATCGAGGTAGCGGAAAGTCTTGGCGGTGGCATCCATCACAAGGCTATCTTTTGCAACGCTGATCGCAATGTCATTGAGCGTGACGATCCGCGGCAGCTGGCTGATGTCACTGGCGAATTGACCCATGTCGTGATAGGAACCCTGGATCTTCAACGTGATCGGCAGTTCGGCGTAAAAGTCACGTTGCGTCTCGCTGCCCGCAGGCTTGAACAGGTCGAACTGCAGGCCGCGGCCAAGGCCTGCCTGATTGATCTCGACCAGCAGCGCGTCCATCTGCGAGCGATTGGGCAGCTGCTTGAGCAATGCCCCGAAGGAGCTGTCGATCTCGCGCAACTGCTGCCGGTACAGGTCGAGGTTCACCGCCTGCTGCTTGCGATCCTTGTACTCGTCCTTGAGCTTCTTTTCCTGGACCGCGCCGGCATCCAGCGCCTCGAGCTGACCGGACCAGTCAAATACGTAAGCGCCGGCGAGAATGGCCGCGAACAGCGCCAGCAAGGACAGCGCCTTGGGCAGCGGCGGCCAGGCGCCCGGATCCTTGGGGTTGAGGTACTTGAATTGTTCGAGAATCTGCTTCATCGGGATCGCGCCTTATTTGCCGGCTGCTTTGGCGCCCGCGGCCGCCTTGGCCGCGTCTTCGGTCTGCGTGCGCTTCAGACTCACGTTCATCGTGAACTCGGACAAACGCTTCTTGTCCACCGTCGCCACCTTGATTTCGACCAGTTCCGGCGCCTCGAGATGGGGCGAAGCGCTGATATTGCGCATCAGCTGCGACACGCGCGCATTGGACTGGGCGTAGCCGATCAGGTTGACGCGCAACCCGGTCTGCTTGATCGTCTTGAGGTACACGCCGTCGGGCGTCTGGCGCACCAGTTGGTCGAGCAGGTTCACCACCTGGGAACGATCAGCCTGCAGACGTTCGATCACCTGCTTTCGCGCAAGTAACGCGGCGATTTCGTCGCGAAGTTTCTTGATCTCCGCGATTTCCTTGTCAAGCCGCTCGTTTTCGCGCTTGAGGAAGTTGTTCCTGTCGTCCTGGACAGCAATGTATCCCGCGATCACGCCGTGGACCAGGACCACGATGGTCAGCGCAAGCGCCGACACCATCCCGGCGAGTATCGCCAGGTGTTTTCTCTGCGCTTTGCGCCGCTCCTCGCGGTGCGGCAAAAGATTGACGCGGACTGTCATTCGTCGAATCTCCGGAGCGCAAGGCCGCAGGCCACCATCAGCGAGGGAGCATCGGACACCAGACGCTTCAACTGGATGCGCGGCGAGATCGCCATGCTTGCGAACGGATTGGCGACCAGGGTGTTGACCTGGGTGCGGGCGAGAACGATATCGTCCAGCCCCGGAATCACCGCCGACCCGCCGGTGAGCAGAATGTGCTCCACCGAGTTGAACTGGGTCGAGGTGAAGAAGAACTGCATCGCACGCTGCATTTCCAGCGCGCAGTTTTCCATGAAGGGTTTGAGCACTTCGGACTCGTAGTTCTCGGGCAGACCGCCGGAGCGTTTGGCCTGTTCGGCCTCCTCCCCGCTCATGCCGTAGGCGCGCATGATGTCCTGGGTGAGCTGGGCACCGCCGAAGGCCTGCTCGCGGGTGTACACCGTCTGGTCATTGCGAATCACGGTCACGTTCATCACGTTGGCGCCGATGTCGACCAGGGCCACGTTCTGGTCCTTGCCTTCTTCCGGAAACTGCTTCTTGATCTGATCGAAGGCGACCTGCACCGCGAACGACTCGATATCCATCACGGTGGCCTTGAGGCCGGCGGCCTGGGCGACAGCGACCCGGTCCTCGACCTTTTCCTTGCGCGACGCGGCGATCAGCACCTGGACTTCCTCCACGCTCGAGGGCGCAGGGCCCACGACCTGGAAGTCCAGATTGACCTCGTCGAGCGCGAACGGGATGTACTGATTGGCCTCGGTCTCGACCTGGATTTCAAGCTCTTCCTCGCGCAGGCCGGCGGGGACGATGATCGTCTTGGTGATGACAGCCGCAGCCGGCAACGCCATCGCGCAGTTCTTGGTCCGCGTGGCGAGCTTCTTGTAGCAACGACGCACCGCCTCGACCACAGCTTCGAGGTTGGCGATATTGCCGTCGACCACGGAATCCTTGGGCAGAGGCTCGATCGAATAGCGCTCGACCCGCTGCTGGCCTTTTCCGGCGTCCACCATCTCGACCATCTTTACCGAGGACGAGCTGATGTCCAGCCCGAACATGGGCGGAACCTTGGGCTTGAAGATGTCGAAATTTATCCCCGGCAAAGCCAAATTCCCTTTCTACAATGGCAGCTTAGGCGCAGAAGGTATAATCCACGTTAGATGCTAGCAACAACCCCCCGAGCTGTAAAGCAATTTTTCCACAAACCGAGCCCGATACCCCTTGGGGACGGCTTGGCAATCATCCGGCCTGTCCGCCTATAATGGGCCTCCGCTTGCAGGACTATTTCTAATGTGGCTTCGCTGGCTGGCCTTCCCGGCAATCATGCTTGCCGGGATTGGCGTGGTGGGTGCGGCGGTCGCGGCCTTTGTGCTGCTGCTCGCCTACCCCAACCTGCCCTCCATTGACTCTCTCACCGACTACCAGCCCAAGGTCCCGCTGCGGGTCTACACCGCCGACGGCGCCCTGATCGGCGAATTCGGGGAAGAACGTCGTTCGGTTGTCCGCATCCAGGACGTCCCGGCAGTCATGAAAAACGCCATCCTTGCGGCCGAGGACGAGCGCTTCTACCAGCACACCGGCGTGGACTACATCGGGGTGATGCGGGCAGCCTACTCCAACATGGTTCAGGGCGGGAAAATGCAGGGGGCGAGCACCATCACCATGCAGGTGGCCCGAAATTTCTTCCTTTCCCGGGAAAAAACGCTCATCCGCAAGGTCTACGAGGCGCTGCTTGCGTTCAAGATCGAGGCGAGCCTCAGCAAGGACCAGATCCTCGAGATTTACATCAATCAGATATTTCTTGGCCAGCGGGCCTACGGCTTCGCTGCCGCGTCACAGGCCTACTTCGCCAAGGCTCTCGCCCAGATAAGCCCGGCGGAGGCAGCCATGCTCGCCGGTCTGCCCAAGGCACCCTCGGCGTACAACCCGGTTGCCAATCCGAAACGCGCCAAGCAACGCCAGCAGTATGTGCTTCGCCGGATGCTGGAGCTTGGCTACCTGAACGATGCCCAGCATGCGGAAGCGCAAAAAGCGGTGCTGGTCATCAAGCGCGAACTCAACGAATACCCGGTGCACGCCGAGTACGTGGCCGAAATGGTCCGGCAGATGCTGTTCGAGAAATACAAGGAAGAGATCTACACCCGCGGCTTTCGCGTCTACACCACGATCTACAAAAACGACCAGGAAGCCGCCTACAAGGCGGTGCGCCAGGGCCTGCACGACTACGACCGGCGCCACGGCTATCGCGGTCCCGAGGCCTACGTCGAACTCAAGGAAACCACCGAGGACGCGCTGGATGAGGCGCTGAACGACTATCCCGACAGCGACGATCTGTACGCGGCGCTGGTACTTGAGGCCGACGCGAAGGAAGTGCGCGCATGGCGGCGCGGCGGCGAGACGATCAGGCTCAATGGCGACGGACTGAAGTTCGCCGCCCGATCGCTCGAGGACAAGGCAGCGCCGAACCGCAAGTTGCGCCGGGGCGCGGTCATCCGCATCCTCAAGGACGACAAGGGTCGCTGGCAGATTGCGCAGTTGCCGGAGCCGGAGGCCGCGTTTCTTTCGATCAACTCCCAGGACGGCTCGATCCGCTCGCTGGTGGGCGGATTCGACTTCTACCGTAACAAGTACAACCACACCACCCAGGCGTGGCGCCAGCCCGGCTCGTCGTTCAAGCCCTTCATCTACTCCGCCGCGCTGGAAAAGGGGTTCACCCCCGCCACGGTCGTCAACGACGCCCCAGTGGTAGTCGACCCGTTCCTGACCGGTGGGCAGGTATGGGAGCCGAAAAACTACGACGGCAAGTACGAAGGCCCGATGCGGCTTCGCACCGCCCTCGCGAAATCCAAGAACATGGTTTCTATCCGCCTGCTGCAGTCAATCGGCACCCCCTATGCCCAGGACTACATCACCCGCTTCGGGTTTGATGCCGACAAGCACCCGCCCTATCTCACCATGGCACTCGGCGCGGGCTCGGTGACGCTCTGGCAGATGGCGCGCGGATATTCGGTTTTCGCCACCGGCGGCTACCGGGTGGAGCCCTATCTCGTGGCGCGGATCGTGGATGACCGCGGCAACCTGCTTGCGCAGGCGCAGCCCACCGAGGCGGGTGACGAAAGCCTGCGCGTCATCGACGCGCGCAACGCCTTCCTGATGAACAGCATGATGCAGGACGTGGTACGTGCAGGTACCGCCGCCCGCGCCATGTCGCTCGGGCGGCGCGACCTCGCGGGCAAGACCGGCACCACCAACGATCACGTCGATGCCTGGTTCGCCGGCTACCAGCCCGGCATCGTCGGCATCGCCTGGATGGGCTTTGACCAGCCACGCAAGCTGGGGTCGAATGAGACCGGCTCGGTCTCGGCGCTGCCGATCTGGATGGGCTACATGAGCCAGGCGCTCAAGGGCGTGCCCGAGGTGTTCATGCCGGTGCCCGAGGGCATCACCCAGGCGAAGGTTAACGAGTCGGGCAAGCGCTCGGCAGATGGAAAACCGGAGTTCTTCTATCAGGAGAACGTCCCGGCCGAGCAGCAGGCCTT
>CAMBSA010000061.1 GCA_945869935.1 Bordetella parapertussis
CCGCCGGTCGATCACCTGTTCGGTCTTGAGGGGGGTCTTGAGTTCACCAATTTCCATCGCGACCTTGAGGGTGAAGTCGATCACCGAGGCTTCCAGTCCTCCGTTGGTGCCCCAGACCTTGTCCTCGTTGAGCGCCTTGATCGCCCCCTCGATCACCGACATGTCGATGTCGGGCGCGCGCCCCTTCATCACTTTCGCGGCCTCGCCCGGGCTCTTCATGATCAGGCGCGAGGCTTCGACCACGGCGTAGCGAACATAGGTTTCCAGCCGCGCGCGCCTTGCCGGGTCGGCAAGCGCCGAGTCAGTCGTGACCACGTAGGCATAGCCAAGGCCCGGAAACTCCTTCGCCACCGATGCAAGCACCTTGATATCGCTGGTGCGCTGGCCAAGCGACGCATAGAGATTGCTGACGATGGCCGAGTCCACCTTCTTCGAGATCACCGCCTGCAACCTTGCCTCGTGGCCGCCGACCGTGAGAAACCTCATGCGGCTGGTGTCGTGGCCGTGCTTTTTCATCAGCATGGAAGGGACCGCGGTCGTCAGGCCGCCGATCGAGGCAGCGGCGAAACTCGCGGTCTCCAGGTCCTTCAGGGTATTGAAGCGTGACTGCGCGACCACCTGGTAATCCGCAATCGGCTGCCAGGAGGCGACCGCCTTGAGCGGTGCGGTGTTTGCGATCGCGGTGAAGGTCGAGATCGTTCCGGTGCCCACGATGTCGCCGTTGCCCGAGAGAATGGCGCGAATCGCGTTGGAATCACCGAGGACCACCAGCTCCTCGACCTCGAGCCCGGCCTTCTTCAGCCAGCCGAGATCCTGGGCCACGTAATGCGGCAGGAAGGCGGTGGTTGCAGTCGACGGGATGACGAACTTGAGCTTGCCGGTTTGCGCGTTCGCCCCGGAGGCGGCGAGCGAGGAAAGCACAAGCGCGGCGACGGTCAGTAGCTTCATGCTGTTTGCCCTTTCGAACTCGGTTGGGATCGTGGCGTGGCTTACTTCGCGTTCAGTACGCAACGGTGAATTCCATCATAGAGCATCTTCGACACCTCAAGCGTCTGGGTGACCACCCGAACCACGCGCTCGAGTTCCTCGTCGGTCCTGGCGAAGCGGCTGAGCATCTCGCGGCCCGCGCCCGAATGCTCGCCGTCGGCGTGGTCATGCACCGTGTAGAAGGCGATGTCGGCGTCCGGGAGATTGAATTTTTTCTTCAGCCCGCCCGCCACGCTGCCCGAGGCGCCGGGCACCTGCGCCTCGCCCGCGAGCATGTGCGCCGACACGCCGGTGAGGAAGTCGCCCGAGCAGCAGTCGTGCATGAAGGTGCGCCAGGCGAGCGCCTCGGGGCAGAACTCGGTGGCCCACATCTCCTCGTCGGGAATGCCGAAGGTATTGCCCAGCCGCAGCCAGAGTTTCCAGTGCGGCACGCCGTCGGCGAACATGCGCCCGGTGCCTTCCTCGTAGACCACTTCGGCAATCTTCTCGCGCCATTCCGGGTCGGGGCACTTAACGTACAGCGGCCCGTGATACAGGTGGTTGTAGAGCGGGATGATGCTCGCCTGCTTGAGGAATTCGCGCACCTGCGGCCGCTCGAAGGTCCCCGCGATCAGGCCCGCCCAGAGCGGATGCTTGAAGCGCGCGAAAGGGATGTGGATGTCGTAGATACGTTGGAGGACGGCGCTGTAGCGGTCGTCGGTGGCGGATGTGCTCATGTTCAAGTCCCGGGTTGATGTAACGGCCTGGATAAAATCGGTGCTGTCATTGTAGCGAGACTGCAGCAGGTCGCCGGGTCGGTATCTCGCTGATGAGCAGCGTGTCAGCGACTCAAATCAGGAAATCATGTCGCGGGTTCTATGCAGCTTTTTGCGCGGTTGTCCTTGGCGTGATTGCTGTCCGCCGCCTGGGTTTCTGCGCGACGAACTGGAGCCGTATTCCCGATGCGCCCAGTATCCGTGTGAGGCTGCGCAATTCGGGGTTGCCGTCTTTGGACAGCGTGCGGTATAGCTGCTGCCGGTTGAGGCCGGTGCGTTCCGCCATGCTCGAGATGCCACCCATCGCCTCGGTCACATTTCTGAGCGCCTGGAGAAACGCGGCCGGATCATCGTCTTTCGCCGCCGCGCTCAGATACGCGGCAGCGGTCTCCGGATCCCGCAGGCGTTCGAGCAGGTAGGGCTTAGCGGGTACGGCTGCGGACGTTTGTTCTTTGCTCATAGTCACTCCAATAGGCTTTCGCAGTCCGGATATCCGCAGTCTGCGATCGTTTCTTTCCTCCGCATAGAAGCAGAACCACATGCTTCCCGGCGAGCGCGTAATAGGCTCGGTAGCCGGGGCCCGTATCTACTCTCAGTTCCCAAACGCCATTGCCGACCGGTCGGCAATCCCCGAACAGCCCCCGTTCCAGACGGTCCAGCCGGCCCTGGACCGCAGAAAACCCGATCGGATCGGAGACGGTGTCGAGCCACTCCCTGAATGGAACGCTGCCCGTGTTCGTCCAGTAGAAGAGCAGCTCAAACGGTCCGGACATTCAAATTGTCTTTTATAAACGACAGGAAATCAAGTCGTATATGAAATGGTTTGGAAGGCCGGAGGCGAGTGCCCCGACTCCAGGTCTTATAACGCGACTCATCGCGGTTTCGCTGACCTGTTGCAAGCTCGCGCGTGAGCGCGCCGATTTCAAAGGGGCGGGTATTCCCGGACAGATTCAGCCGCCGAGACCGCCCTTGATCAGCCGACTCGCGCGCTCGGCAATCATCACCGTCGGAGAACTCGTGTTGCCCGAGGTGATGGTCGGCATCACCGACGCGTCGACCACGCGCAGGCGCTCGATGCCGCGCACGCGAAGGTCAGGGGTGAGCACTGCCATCGGGTCGTCGTCCGGCCCCATCCTGCAGGTGCCCACCGGGTGGAAGATGGTGGTGCCGACATCGCCCGCGGCGCGCACGAGTTCGGCATCGCTCTGCACCTCGGGGCCGGGCAGGAATTCGTCCGGGTGGTATTTCGAGAGCGCCCTGGCTCCGATGATTCTCCGGGTGAGCTTCAGGGAAACGGCTGCGATGCGGCGGTCCTCGTCGGTTGCGAGGTAGTTCGTCGTGATCGCGGGGTAGGTGCGCGGGTCGTTCGACTTGATGCGCACATGCCCGCGGCTGGTGGGCCGCAGGTTGGCGACGCTCGCGGTGAACGCGGGGAAGGGATGCAGCGGGTCGCCGAACTTGTCCAGGCTCACCGGCTGCACATGGAATTCGAGGTTGGCGGACTCCTGCGCGGCATCGGACTTCACGAAGGCGCCGAGCTGCGAGGGCGCCATGGTGAGCGGGCCGGTCCGGAAGGCGGCGTATTCGAGCGCCATCTTCGCCTTGCCCCAGAGGCTCTGCGTCATTTCATTCAGCGTGCGCACGTTCTGCACCTTGAAGGCCATGCGCAGCTGCAGGTGGTCCTGCAGGTTCTCGCCCACACCCGGCAGGTCGTGGATCACCTCGACGCCCCGGTCCTTCAGCAGCGCGGCGGGGCCGACGCCGGAGAGCTGCAGGATCTGCGGGTCGTTGATCGAGCCGGCGCAAAGAATGGTTTCCTTGCGCGATTCGGCGAACAGTTCTTCGTTTCCGCGATAGAACTCCACGCCGGTGGCGGTCTTCACGCCGTCCTTCACTTCGATGCGCACGCGCTTGACGAGCGCCTTGGTGATGACCGTGAGATTCTTTCGCGCGAGTGCTGGCCGCAGGAAGGCCTTGGCCGCGCTCCAGCGCACGCCCTTTTTCTGGTTCACCTCGAACCGGCCCACGCCCGCGTTGTCGCCGCGGTTGAAGTCCTCGGTGCGCGCAAGCCCGGTCTCGACGGCGGCGGCGCCGAAGGCGTCCAGAATCTCCCACGACACGCGCTGCTGTTCCACGCGCCACTCGTGGCCGGTGCCGGGTGCGTCCTCCGGCGAGCGCTTGCCGTGGAAGTCGGTGGCGCCGTTCCAGTGGTTCTCCACACCCTTGAACAGCGGCAGCACGCCGTTCCACGACCAGCCGGCGTCGCCGGTGAGCCGCGCCCATTCGTCGTAATCGCGCGACTGGCCGCGCATGTAGATCATCGCGTTGATCGAGGAGCAGCCGCCGAGCACCCTGCCGCGCGCATACAGGATCGATCGGCCGTTCAGCCCCGGATCGGGCTCGGTGCGGTAGCACCAGTCGGTGCGCGGGTTGCCGATGCAGTAGAGATAGCCGACCGGGATGTGGATCCAGATCCAGTCGTCCTTGCCGCCGGCCTCGATCATCAGGACCGAGACGTCGGGGTCGGCGGAAAGGCGGTTGGCAAGCACGCAGCCAGCCGTGCCTCCGCCGACAATCACGTAATCGAATATGCCGAGGGATCTCAAATCCGTGCTCCTCCACCCGCTTGCTGTTTCTGCAATTATCGCCGCGTACGCGTGCTTGTATTCCGCAGGGCATGTTAGCCCGAGGTCCTCGCGCACGTAAGGGGCGGTTCCGGGCGACCTTGATCAGGAAGTTGTGGTCCGTGCGAAAATGGTACCCGGGCCGCGACATTCGTCCGGCGCGTTGTTTCGACTCATTTCCCCACTATCCGATTTTCCTCAATACCAGGAGACACCATGAAGCTTTATATCGCTCCGGGCGCATGCTCGCTCTCGCCGCATATCGTTCTTTGCGAGGCAGGAATCGCCCATTCCATCGAGAAGGTGGACCTCAAGGCACGCAAGACCGAGTCGGGCGCCGATTTCAGCGCGATCAACCCCAAGGGTTACGTGCCGACGCTGCAACTCGACGACGGCAGCATCCTTACCGAAGGCCCGGTGATCGTGCAGTACCTCGCCGACCAGAAGCCGGACGCCGGCCTTTCCGGCAAGGCCGGTACGAACGAGCGCTACAAGGTGCAGGAGTGGCTCAACTTCATCAGCACCGAACTGCACAAGCAGTACTCGCCGCTGTTCAACCCGGTATTCGATGCGACGACGAAGAAATTCTTCGCCGACAAGCTCGGCGGCCGCTACGCCTGGCTGAACACGCACTTCGCCACCAACCCGTACCTGATGGGCAGCGACTTCTGCGTGGCCGATGCCTACCTGTTCACCGTGCTCAACTGGGCGCCGCGCGTGAATATCGACCTTTCGCAGTGGCCCAACGTCCAGGCGTACCACGCCCGCGTTGCCGCGCGTCCGAAGGTTCAGGAAGCGATGAGGGCCGAAGGCCTGATCAAGTAATCGACAAGGCTCGAATGCCCAAAGCCCGTCCCTCCGGGGGCGGGTTTTTTTTCGCCCGGCGCCGAGCTGACCCCTGCTCGGATGATGGATCATCCGATCGACCATCAAAGATGCATTGGAAACCCGCCAACCCGCTGCTAAGCTTCGGTCCGCATTCCCGCCCGAGCGGGAATCATGCTGAAGCAGCAGCCTGCGGCGCACGGGCGCGACGGGTGGATCCGAAACAAGGAGGAATGGCAATGGCGGCTAAAGGATTCAGGGTGTTCGACGGCGACGGTCATGTCTACGAGGACGACGACGAACTCGCCGAACACTACGAGGGCAAGTACAAGGGCCAGAAGCGCTTCAAGGCCTTCGGCATCTTCCCCAGCCTCGACGGCTGGGCGCGCGGCTTCATCCTCAGCCGCGACGACAAGACCCGCAAGTACACGCACACCAACGCCGCGATCTGGGGCGAGGTGCTGAATGAACTCAACGCCGAGGGCAGTGTCCTCTATCCGACGGCAGCACTTGCTTTCGGCCTGATGCAGGACGTGGAATTCGCCACCGCCACCGCGACCGCCTACAACAACTGGCTGGAAGAACGCTACACCAAGCTGGATGACCGGCTCTACGGCGTGGGCATCATGGCGATCCAGGACCCGAAGGCGGCGGTGAAGGAACTCATCCGCTGCGCCACCAAGCGCAAGAACTTCGTTGCGATGTTCCTCCCCACCGTCACCGCGCTCGGGCGCACCTACGGCGACCCGTACTTCGACCCGATCTACGAGGCGGCGCAGAAGTACAAGATCCCGCTGGTGCTGCACGGTGGCCCGAGCCGCGGCATGGGCTTTGACCACTGGAATTTCCGCCCCTTCTGCAAGGTGCACACGCTCGAGCACCCGGTGCCGCTGATGATCCAGCTCACCGATGTGATCTTCAGCGGCGTGTTCGACCGCTTCCCGAAATTGCGCATGGGCTTCATGGAAGGCGGCTGCTCCTGGGTGCCGTTCATGATGGACCGCCTGGACTACGAGTACGGCTCGGTGCTCGGCCTGTCGATCCGCGGCAAGCTGAAGAAAAAGCGCCCGTCGCAGTACATCAGCGAAGGCGACAACTTCTGGGTCTCGTTCGAACTCGGCGAGAACGCGCTCAAGTACACGATTGACGCGATGGGCTCCGAGCGCATCCTTTATGCCTCGGACTATCCGCACGAGCCCACCGAGGAGGAACTGCTCGAGGAACTGCCCGAGTTCATCGCCAATCCGGCGTATTCGCTCGCGGTGAAGAAGAACATCCTCTACAAGAACATCAAGCGTTTCTACAACATCAAGTGAGCCCGGCGCCATGACCACACCGATGGATGATCTTGCAGGCCGCGTCGTCGTCATCACCGGCGGCGGCCAGGGTCTCGGCCGCGCCTATGCGCACGCCTTTGCGGATGCGGGCGCGATTCCGGTGATCGCCGAGCTGAACGAGGGCAACGGCCGGACGGTCGCCGAGGAACTCGCGAAGAAAAAGCAGAAGGCGCTGTTTGTCCAGACCGACGTGGCATCCGACGATTCCGTGCAGGCGATGGTGGCCAAGGCCGACGCGGCTTTCGGGCGGATCGACGTGCTGGTGAACAACGCGGCGATCTTCTCAACGCTCCAGATGCGCCCGTTCGAGGAGATTCCGCTCGACGAATGGCGGCGCGTGCTCGACGTCAACATCACCGGGAGCTTCCTTTGCGCCCGCGCGGTGCTGCCGGTGATGCGCCGCGCCCACTGGGGGCGGATCATCAACGTCTCCTCGGGCACGGTCACGATGGGCAGGCCGAACTACATGCATTACGTCACCTCCAAGGCGGCGGTGATCGGCATGGCACGATCGATGGCGCGCGAGGTCGGCAAGTACGGCATCAATGTCAACACCGTGCTTCCCGGGGCAACGGTCACCGAAGTGCCGCGTGCCACGGTCAGCGACGCGCAGCGCCAGGCGATCGTCGGCATGCAGTGCATCCCCCGGATCGAGGAGATGGCTGACCTGATCGGGCCGGTGATGTTCCTTGCGTCCGAGGCAAGCCGTTTCGTCACCGGGCAGTCGCTGACCGTCGACGGCGGGGTCACGCACCTCTAGGGAGCCACTGAACAAGGGGGCTACGCCCCCTCGTAACTCCCCCATCACAGAGGGAACGCTGAACCTTCAAGCCTCGACATTGGACTTGATCAGCGATTCCCCAGGCGTGGCTGTGCGGGGAGTCTGCCCGGGAGGGTGGATTCCCTGAAAAAGTTGAACATTTATTTCAAACCCCTAGACCCCGGGCCTGAAAGCGGTCTATTCACGCCCAGAAATGGTTCGCGTCCGCTCCGAGTAGAGGCCTATTGCCTCGTTGAATGCAAGCGCTGCGATTACCACCGCGCCGCCGGTGATGGCAGCGGTTCCCGGGTTTTCGCCGCTGCCGAGCCACGCCCAGGTCGGCCCGAGGATCAGCTCGAGCAGCGACAGGAGGCCGATCTCCGCGGCGCTCAGGCGTTTGACGACGAAGGACGCGAACAGGGTGCAGGGAATCGCCAGCTGGAACGCACCGAGAAAGGCGTAGAGCGCGAGGTCTTTCGCGCCCGCGGTGAAGGGCAGTGCATACGCCACTGTGACGAACAGGGACAGGATCGCGCCGAGCAGCAGGGCGGGCACGAGGTCCACGCGCGCGCCGGTGCGCTTGAGCAGCATCAGGT
>CAMBSA010000062.1 GCA_945869935.1 Bordetella parapertussis
CTTGTTCGGGTATTGCCCCTGGGCCGACACGCCCGCGGCGAGACTCGCCGCGATACAGAACAACAACAGCGAAAGAAGTTTTTTCATGATCGTGTTTCCCCGTTGCGGTTATGAATCGGTCCCTGATTCCGTCCGATGATGCGTCAAGCCATGCGGTGCGCAGGCAGTGTTCAATTCGCGTCCGGGCGCTTGTAGTCCTTCTTCTCTTTCTGCGCCTTGAGCCAGCCATCGACGTCGCCGGTCGGGTCGACCGCGATCGACTGGCGCTCGCCCACCAGCTGGTCGAGGCGAATCGCATCGCGAAGCGAAAAGTCGCGGCCCATCTGCACCGCGATCTTGTGATGCTGCAGCGGCGCGAGGTGGCAGGTGGCAATCTGCCGCGCGATGCCGTTGGTCGTCTCCTCGAGCGAGGCGGCCGGGGCGCACATCGACACCAGGCCGATGCGCTCGGCCTCGATGCCGCTCATGTTGCGCCCGGTGAGCGCAATGAGGGATGCCTTCTTGATCGGGATCTGCGCATGGAACAGGGTGCTGGTCGCGATCTCGCCGAAGCTGCCGCGCGGCATCTCGGGCATGCCGATCTGCGCGTCCTCGGCCGCGATCACCAGATCGTGCACGTTCATCAGGCCCATCGACCCGCCGAGGCAAAAGCCGTGCACCTGCGCGATGGTGATGCGCGGGAAGTCGCGGAATTCCTCGTTCAGCCTTGTCGTGATCGCCGGACGGTCGAAGTCGCGCAGCGGTTCGTGATCGAGGTGGTGCAGGAAGTGCAGGTCGAGGCCGGCGCTGAACGACTTGCCCGCGCCCTTGGTGATCACGACCTTCAGCCCCTTGTCGGCACGGATGATCTCCAGCGCTTCAAAGAAGTATTGAACCAGCGTGCCGTTCTGCGCGTTGTGCTTGTCCGGCCGGTTGAGCACGATCCGGGCGACGCCCGCGTCCTCCATGCGCTCGAGGTAAAGCTCGGGCCATTCCTTGAGCAGTTTCCAGGTGACAGACATTCCGACTCCTCTCTCTTTGCCGCTGACGGCAGTGTTGTTTTCGATTTCCGACCTGCGTCCCGCGGCGGTCGCCCACCGCATCGTGCGTTTCCCTACTGCACCTTCAGTCCCATCAGGTTCGCAATCAGGTTGCGCTGCATCTGCGAGGTGCCCGCGCCGATGGTCGAGGCGCGCGCGTCGCGGAAGTAGCGCTGCATGTCGTACTCCATGCTGTAGCCATACGCGCCCATGATCTGCATGCCCTGGTTGACCAGTTTCACCTGCGTCTCCGAGGCGAAGAGCTTCGCCATGGTGATCTCGCGAAGGGCGTCGCGGCCCGAAGCAAGCATCCAGGCGGCGCGCCAGGTGAGCAGCTTCGCCGCCTCCACCTCGGTCTGCATGTCGGCGAGCATATGCGCGATCGCCTGGAAGGTGCCGATCGGCCGGCCGAACTGACGCCGCTCCTTCGCGTATTCCAGCGCGAGATCGAGGATCGCCTCGAGGTTACCGCAGTATCCGGCGGCAATCGTCATGCGCTCGACCTGCAGGCCGCTCAGCACGCAGTCCCAGCCCTGGTTCTCCCCGCCGACGAGGCGGTCCGCCGGCACGCGTACGTCGTCGAAGAATATCTCGTAGGTACCCACGCCCCGCCGCCCCAGCATGTCGAGCTTGCGCAGCTTCAGGCCAGGCGTGTCGTTGTCCACGAGGAAAAGCGAAATCCCCTTGCGGTAGTTCGCCTGCGGGTCGGTTTTGGCGTAGACGTTGATCACGTTGTTCTTCGCCCCGGCGCCGGTCGCCCAGAGCTTCTGCCCGCTGATCACCCAGTGATCGCCGTCGCGCCGCGCGCTGGTGCGCATCGCACCGACATCGGAACCCGCGTCGGGCTCGGACATGGACACGGACATCTTCACCTCGCCCGAGAGGATGCGCGGGATCCACCAGGCGCGCTGCGCCTCGCTGCCCTTGCGCGCGACGTTCAGTCCGCAGAAGACGCAGTTGCTGTAGGCGGTGAACAGGTCAAAGCTCTTGCGCCCGAGTTCCTCCGCGACGATGGTGATGTCGATCGCGTTGCCGCCGAGCCCGCCGTACTCCTCCGGGAAAGGCATCTGCAGCAGCCCCATCTCGACCCAGGCGTCGTAGAGATCGTACGGATAGCTCTGTTCCTCGTCCATGCGGCGGCAGTAATCCGGGGTGGCAAGCGCATCCATGCGCCGGCGCACGCTCTCGCGCAGCAGGTTCTGTTCTTCGGTGAAGGAAAAGTCCATGGGCGTCCGGTGTCAGACGATGCCGAGTTCGCGAAGCCGCGCGATCTGTTCCGGCGAGTGGCCGGCTTCGCGCAGCACCTCGTCGGTATGTTCGCCCAGCACCGGCGGCGGGCGAAAATCCACATCGCGTGATGCATCGACATGCACCGGCCGGTGCGTGGTGCGGACCGTGCCTTTCTCCGGGTGCTGCAGTTCGTGGAACACATCGAGATGGCGGATCTGCGGATCGCCTTCGAGTTCCTGCAACTCGTGCTCGGGTGCGAATGGCACGTCCTCGCGTTCGAGCAGCGGAATCCACTCCTCGCGCGTGCGGGTGCGAAAGATGTCTTTCAGTTCGAAGGCGATCGCCTCGTAGTCGCGCACGCGCGCGGCACGGCCGGCGTATTTCTCCGCCCAGTCGGTGCGGCCGATGACGCGGCAGAGCGACTGCCAGAACTTGTCGGGCGAGGACATGTGCAGGCCGATGCGCTTGCCGTCGCGGCAGGTGAGGTTGTAGGCCTGCGAGTTCGCACCGCGAAGATAAATGGGCACCGGTTTGCCGGTCGCGAGGTAATGCGACATCGCCTCGGTGCCGAACGAGAGCGTCGCCTCGAGCATGTTCACCTCGACAAGGTGGCCCTTGCCGCTCCGATCGCGCT
The DNA here is from genome assembly GCA_945869935.1 of Bordetella parapertussis. Taxonomy (GTDB): domain Bacteria; phylum Pseudomonadota; class Gammaproteobacteria; order Burkholderiales; family SG8-39; genus CAMBSA01. Next base: position 2,884 of record CAMBSA010000062.1, read on the forward strand.
CGTGCAGCGCGGAGAGCACGCCCATCGCCGCGTAGTAGCCGGTGACCGGGTCGGCGATGGCCGGGCCGATCGCCCGCGGCTCGTCGCCCTGGCGATAGCGGCTCATCCAGCCCGAGAGCGCCTGCCCGACATTGTCGAAGGCCGGGCGGTCGGCATAGGGCCCGTCGGGACCAAACCCTGTGATCGAGCAGTACACGAGCCGGGGATTTATCTCGCGCATCGCCTCGTAGCCGATGCCGAGTTTCTCCGGCACACCGGGACGGCTGTTGAGCACCAGCACATCCGTCGCACGCACGAGTTCCTTCAACACGTCCAGCCCTTCGGGGCGGGCGTAGTCGAGCAAGAGCGAGCGCTTGTTGCGGTTATGCGCCTGGAATTGCGGGCTGTAGAGGTCGTCGCGCAAGGCGCGGAACGGATCGCCGCCCGGCCGCTCTACCTTCACCACGTCGGCACCGAAGTCCGCCAGCAGCATCGCGGTGTAGGGCCCGGTGATGAAACCGCCGAGATCGAGCACGCGGATGTCGTCCAGCAGCTTCATGAACCTCCGCCCGCCTCAAGGCCGCGCCTTGCGTGCGATGCCTCAGTCCGCATACACGCCTGCGGCCTTGATGACCGGCGCCCATTTCGCGACTTCGGAACGGAAGTAGGCGGCGAAGCCGTCCGGACCGGCGCGATCGGCCGCCACCGGCTGCACGCCGAATTCCGCCAGCCGCTTCGAGAACGCCGCATCCCCCAGCGCCCCCTTCAGCGCGGCGGCAAGCGTATCCACCACCGGCCGCTGCGTCCCCTTCGGCACGAGCAGGCCGTACCAGACCGCGAGTTCGAAGTCGGCGAGGCCCGACTCGGCAAGGGTGGGAAGTTCGGGCAAGCTGGATACGCGGTTCTTCATCGACACCGCGTAGCCCTTGATCGCGCCGCTGCGGATATGCCCGGAGGTGGTGGTGGTCTGGTCGCACTGCACGTCGATCCGCCCGCCGAGCAGGTCGTTCATCGCCGGCCCCGACCCGCGATAGGAAATCACGTTCATTTCGGTCTTGAGCGCGCCCATGAACAAGAGGCCGCAGAGGTGCGAGGCCGAGCCCACGCCGGCGTTGCCGAACGTGGCCTTGTTCCCGTTGGCCCGGATGAAGGCCAGAAGTTCGCGCGCATCGGCGACCGCAAGGTCCTTGCGTCCGACGATGGTCATCGGCACCTCGCCGATCATGCCCACGGTGTCGAAAGCCTCCACCGGGTGATAGGGCAGCTTGCGATACAGGGCAACACTGGTGGATTGCCCGATGTGGGTGAGCAGTACCGTGTACCCCTCGGGCCGCGCCTGCGCGCCCTTGGCCGCACCGAGGGTTCCGCCGGCGCCGCCCACGTTGTCGACGATCATCTGCTGCCCGAGCGGCGCGGTCATGTATTGCGCCACGAGGCGCCCGAGCGCATCACTCGGCCCGCCCGCGGGAAACGGCACGATCAGCGTCACCGGGCGCGACGGAAACGTCTGCGCCTGGACGGCCATCGTGCTTGCGGCGAGGAGACATGCGGCGACGTGAAATGCGGCGAGTATTCGCACTGCCTTGTTCATGGTCGGAATTCCCGGAAAAAGAAAAACGCAACGGTGCTCATGCAGCCATGTCCTGGAACGCGAGCAGGAAGCCGAGATACGCGGCCGCGCCCTGCACCAGCGCGCTCACCGGCAGGCGTTCCTCGTCGGTGTGCCACATGCCCTGCTCGCCCGGACCCCACATGGATGCCTCGCAGCCCTTCTGCACCAGCAGTCCCGCATCGACGCAGCCGTGGCTTGCGAATGTGCCGGGATCGGCGAGCCCCATGCGTGCGAAGCCGGCGCGCGCGCAGCGCATGAAAAGCCCGTCGACCGGAATCTCCGCCGGGTGCTGGAACGCGCCGGCGCGGACCTGCAGCGCGTTCGCGGGCAGGTTCTGTGCCCACGCGGGCATGCCGGCAAGCGCCTGTTCGATCTGGTGCAGCGCTTGCAGGGGATCCTGCCCCGGAAGCAGACGCCGATCGAAGGTGAGCGCCACCCGGTCCTGGATCGTGTGGGTGGCTTCGGGGTAGCTGCGTATCGAGGTCGGCGTGAGGGTCGCGCGGCCGAGCAGCGGATGCTCGTCATCGCCGATGTCCAATGCGGCGAGCCGCGCCAGCACCGCCTGCGCACCGACGATCGCGTTCACCCCGGCCCAGGGCGTGGAACTGTGGCTGCTCTTGCCGCGCACCTCGACATGCACATCCAGCCTGCCCTTGTTGGCAAGCGCAATCTTCCCGCCCGAGCCGATCGCGACGATCGCCGCCTGCGGCATGCGGTCGATCGCCCCGAGCAGCGAATCGGCCGCCTTGTGCTGCCCGGTCTCGCCCGCGGTGCTGAGCGCGAAAATGAGGCGACAGCGCGGGTTGCTTGTCGCCGCTGCATGAAAAGCCGCCACCGCCGCGGCAAGCGCGCCTTTCTGCTCGGCCACGCCGCGGCCGCGCAAGGCCGGTTCCGCGCCGCCTTGCAGCTCGCCCGCGAACGGCGATTTCATGCTCGATGCGGGATGTGTCATTGCGTAGGCGAGCAGCATCGCCGCGCGCGGCGCATCGACGGGGCCGGCTTCGGCGATCAGGTTGCCCATTGCATCGCGGCGGCAACGATGCCCGAGACCCTCGAGCAGAGGCTGCACGCACTCGCCGATGAACGACTGGACGGCGGGATCGGCCTCGAGCAGTGCCGACTGCTCGCTCGGCCGGCGCACGAAGGTCTGTGCCCATTCGATCAGGCGCTCTTCGGGCACGACACGCAGGAGTTCGTTCATCATGCTCATGGGCCCCTCAGCGACGCGGCATGGTGGGTGGATAGGACATCAGCACCGAACCGGCGTCGACCACGAGTTCCTGCCCGGTCACGTTGCGCGCGCGGTCGCTTGCCATGAAGAGCGTTGCATCGGCGATGTCCTCGTCGGTGGAGATGCGGCGCAATGCGCAGTTGCTTTCGTAGAATTCGCGCACGTCGTCATAGCTGCGCCCGACGCGCTCGGCGGTGGCATTCAGCACGCCCTCCAGCCGCGGACCCTCGACGCTGCCCGGAATCACCAGGTTGATGCCCACGCCGTGCGGCCCCGCCTCGAGCGCGGCGCTCTTGGTCAGGCCGCGCAGCGCCCACTTGGAGGCCGAATAGACGCCGCGGTAATCCTTGCCCGAGAGCCCGTAGGTGCCACCGATGTTGACCACGCGTCCGGCCTTCTGCTTGACCATCACCGGCAGCACGTATTTCATGGAAAGGAACAGGCCCTTCACGTTCACATCCATCACGCCGTCGTATTCGTCCTCGCTGTGTTCCCAGATCGTCTTGTTGAACGGGCCGGAGACGCCGGCGACGTTCACCAGCACGTCGATGCGCCCGCCGAAGGCCGCAAGCGTTTCGTCCACCAGCGCGCGCATGTCGGCCGCCTGCACCAGATCCGCCCGGATGACTTTCGCGCTTGCACCGAGCGCGCGGCACTCGGCGGCGACCGGCTCGATTGCCGCCGTGTCGCGCCCGGCGAGCGCGAGCCGCGCGCCCTCGCGCGCAAATGCTAGCGTGATCGCCCGGCCCATGCCCTTGGCGGGGCCGGTGATGATCACCACCTTGTCCTTGAACTCCATTTACTTCCTCCACTCGTTTTGGCGGGATCGCCGGAGCGCAGTGACTCCGCACTAGCGCAGCGCTCCGCTCTGGCGCAGCGCCCGGTTCTAGATGCAAAGCTCCAGCTTCAGTTTTTCCAGAAATTCCTCGCAGCGCGCAAGCTGCTCGAGCTCGATGTACTCGTCGGGCTTGTGCGCCTGCTCGATCGAGCCCGGCCCCAGAACGATGGCCGGCACACCGGCACGCTGGAAATGCCCGCCGTCGGTGCCAAAGGACACATGCCCGGTCTTCATGCTGCGTGCCAGACGTGTGCCGAGATAGGCGAGCCGGTCGTCCGCGGGCGTATCGAGATCCGGCGTATCGGCCACCATCTCGATGCTAATGCCGGCGTCGGCGGCACGCTGCTTCATTTCCGGTTCCAGCGACTGCGCAAAACTGCGCACCCGCCCGATCGGCTCCTCCGGGTTCATTCCCGGCAAATAGCGAATGTCGAACTGGAATTCGCATTCCAGCGGAATGATGTTGGTGGCGGTGCCACCCGAAATCAGGCCTGTGCTCAGCGTGGCGAAGGGGACGGCGAAATTCTCGTTGCGGGGACCGGACTCGCCGAGTTCGCGCGCAACCTCGCGGATGCGCGCGACGATCAGCGAGGCGTATTCGATTGCGTTCACGCCGCTGGGCGTCATCGAGGAATGCGCCTCCAGGCCGCGCACCCGGCAACGGTACCAGCGCGCGCCCTTGTGCCCGATCATCACCTGCATCAGCGTCGGCTCGCCGATAATGCAACCGGCGGGCCGGATGCCGGCGCGCGCCATATCCTCGACCAGGAACGGCACGCCGAGGCAACCCACTTCCTCATCGTAGGTGAACGCCAGATGTACCGGTCGCTTGAGCGGCGCATCGAGAAAGGCCGGTACCGCCGCCAGCACGCAGGCGATATAGCCTTTCATGTCGGCCGAACCGCGCCCGTAGAGCCGGCCGTCCTTCTGCACCGCCTTGAACGGATCGGTATGCCAATCCTGGCCGTCGATCGGCACCACATCGGTGTGGCCGCAAAGCACCAGCCCGCCCTCCGCCGGCCCCTGCCCCGCGTGCCCCAGGGTGGCCAGCAGGTTCGCCTTGCCACGCGACTTGTCGTAGGTGAGGCGCGATTCGATCCCGAGCGCACTCAGGTGGTCGCGCGTCCACTCGATCAGCCCGAGGTTGGAATTGCGGCTGACTGTGTCGAACCCGATCAGCGTCTCGGCGATCGAGAGCGTGCTGGGACTCGTGCCGGAACACGTACTGTAACTTGGGGACGATTCCGTGCGCATGGGTTCACCGGTTGCCAACAGGACGATCCTTGCCGCTTGCGCGATAAATGAATGCAACGGGAGGCGGTGCCGC
>CAMBSA010000063.1 GCA_945869935.1 Bordetella parapertussis
GCAGGAGTTCGAGGCCCGTTTTCTCCGGGTACACCGAAGCTGCCTTGTCGCGCGGGACCGCGTCCGGGGAATGGAGCGATTGCCCGACGAGGAGGGCGAGGCACGCTGGGCGGTGGTGATCGAGGGCGCGTTCGACCCGATCCCGGTGAGCCGAAGGCAGCTTGCCGCCGTGAAACAGCTGGTGAAAGGTTAGGGCGCCACTGAACAAGGGGGCTACGCCCCCTCGTAACTCCCCCGTCTCAGAGGGAACGCTGAACCTTCAAGCCTCGAAATTGGACGTGATCAGCGATTCCTTAGGGCTGAGCGCGAGCGGCGATCAGCGCGCCCGGATTTTGGCAACCGCGGTGTCGACGCGCTGATCGAGGTAATAGCCGTAGTAGTCCGAGCCGGTGAAGCCCACCAGCGGCTCGGCAAGCGATTCGCCGCCCGCCCCGAAGAGCATGACGGTCGGCATCTGCTTGATTCGATGCTGGCGTGACACGGCAGCGTGCGTCGTCGGTTTGCCCTGAAAGTCAGTCAGCTTCGCATCGCTGTCGACGTTCACCTGCAGGAATACCAGCTTCTCACGATAGCCGGCGTTGCGTTGCATCGGCAGCAGGAATTCGCGCCGCGTGCGCTCGCACCAGACGCAATCCTTCTCGCTGAAGAGCACGAGGACCGCGCGTCCTGCGGCGGCGCCATCGCGCGCCGATCGTGCGAGATCGGTGGCGGTGTCGAGGTGCTGGGCGGCCGCCTGAGCGGCGGGCAGCGCGAGGGCGCATGTTAAAATCAATGCCTTCGCAACCTTTTGCAAGCCCCCGGCGGACCGCACGGCGATTTTCTGGCGGCGCGAGAATCGGGACGGCCCGGCAATGTAGGCACATCCGACGAGTGAAAGGCAGCGCGATCCGCATCTGCCTTCGAGAAAGCGCGCGATTTCCTTGAACAATCCACCCAAGCGTTTGGTCATAGCGTCCCGGAACAGCCGGCTGGCAATGTGGCAGGCGCGCTTTGTACAGTCGGCACTCTCGAAATTATATTCCTCGTGCGAAGTGGCGATCACCGGCCACACCACCCAGGGTGACCGGATACTCGATGTCACCCTGTCGAAGATCGGCGGCAAGGGACTGTTCGTGAAGGAACTCGAGGGGGCGATCGAGAAGGGCGATGCGGACATCGCGGTGCATTCGGCCAAGGACGTCCCGATGGAGTTGCCCGAAGGCTTCTGCATCGCCGCGATTCTCGAGCGTGAGGATCCGCGGGACTGCCTCGTCTCGGGCAAGTACGAATCGCTCGAGTCCCTGCCCCCCGGTGCGCGGGTCGGCACCTCCAGCCTGCGCCGCGAGGTGCAGCTGCGCCGCCGCTTTCCCGGTTTCGAAATCGCGTCCGTCCGCGGCAATGTCGACACGCGCCTGGCCAAGCTCGACCGCGGCGAATACGACGCGCTGCTGCTTGCCGCCGCCGGATTGAAGCGCCTCGAACTCGGCGATCGTATCCGTGCGCTGGTTTCGCCGGAAGATTCCCTGCCCGCGCCCGGACAGGGGGCGCTTGCGATCGAGTGCCGGTCCGACCGCGCCGATCTGCTCGCCATGCTTGCGCCGCTGGTGCACGCCGAGACCTCGGCCTGCGTGCGCGCCGAGCGCGCTTTGTCGCGGGCGCTTTCGGGCAGCTGCCAGTTGCCGCTGGGGGCGTACGCCGTCATGGAGGCAGGAAAGCTGCGCCTTCGCGCCTTCGTGTCCACGCCCGATGCTGCCCGGCGGATCGATACCGAAGTCAGCGGTTCACCGGACGAGGCGGAAGCGCTTGGCGTGCGCGCCGCGCAGGATCTGCGCTCGCGCGGGGCGGACGAGGTTCTTTTGGCATTGTTATGAGCGAACCCGGAGACCTCGGCGGGCGCGGCATCCTGCTGCTTCGACCCGAGGCGCTTGCGGCGGCGATCGCGCGGCGCATTCGCGATCGCGGCGGCGAACCGCTGATCTTCCCGGTGATGGAAATCCAGCCGCCCCCGGACCTCGCGCGGCTTGCCGGAATCATTGACCGGCTCGATCAGGCCAGCCTTGCGATCTTCATCAGCCCGACCGCGGTCGAACGTGGCATGGCGCACGTCAGGATGTACCGGGACTGGCCCGAGGGCGTGCGGGTGGCGGCGGTGGGGCCGGCCACGGCGTCAGCGCTGGAACGTCGCGGCTTTCGCGACGTGATCGTTTCGCCGGAGGGCGCCGACAGCGAGGCGCTCGTCGCGCTGCCTGAACTCGCGTCGGTGCGTGAATCGACGGTGGTGATATTCCGCGGCGAAGGCGGCAGGCCCTTGCTCGGCGACACGCTCGCCGAGCGCGGTGCTCGGGTGGAGTACGCCGAATGCTACCGGCGGGTGCGTCCGGAGGGCGTGCCGGGCGAACTGGTGATGCGCATTGCGCAGGGGTATGCGCACGCGGTGTGCGTCTGGAGCGCCGAAGCCTGGGAGAACGGCTGCGCGCTGCTCGGCGCGGCGCTTCGCGAAGGCGACGAAACCTCCGCCCTCGAACGCTTCAGGGCACTGCCGGTGTTCGTTCCGCACGAACGCATCGCCGCGCAGATTGCACGATCCGGCGGGGCGGCGACCGTCCTGCCGGGTGGCGATGCGCCCATGATCGAGGGGATGGAGCGCTTTTTTGCTAAAGTATGATCAGTGTCCGTGGCGACGACCACGGATGGCAGCACATCGAGATATCCACACCATCGGCCTTCCATGAGCGAGTCTCTTCCCCCGTCATCCACGCCGGTGCCAACGCCCGAAGCGCCCGCCGCTCCGGCGCGCCCGGGTGCAGGCTGGTTGCACCGGATGCGACCGGCCACTGCGGTGACAGTCGTGCTTGCGCTGCTGCTCGCGTGGAACTGGTACGACTCGCGCAGTCAGATCGACGGCCTGCGTGAGGAAGTTGCCCGGCGCCTGCACGACAGCGACACCGACAGCCGCGACGCGCGCAGCGCCGCCAAGCAGGTGCAGGAGGCGATGCGCGAGGCGCAGGGACGTCTCGCCCAGCTCGAGGCGAAGCTTGCCGAGTCGCAGAGCCAGCAACTCGCGCTCGAGGCGCTGTATCAGGAACTCTCACGCAGCCGCGACGAATGGGCGCTGGCGGAGATTGAGCAGATTCTCACCATCGCCTCGCAGCAGTTGCAGCTCGCGGGCAATGTGCAGGCGGCACTGGTCGCGTTGCAGACCGCGGATGCACGGCTTGCGCGCTCGGACCGGCCGCAGTTCATCCCGCTGCGCCGCGTGCTCGCGCGCGACATCGATCGCCTTCGCACCACGCCGAGTGTCGACACCGTCGGCATTGCGCTCAAGCTCGACCAGGCGATCGCGGCGGCGGATTCGCTGCCGCTTGCCTTCGACCAGCGCATGGCCGGCGGGCGCAGTGAAAGTGCGCCGCGCGATGACGGCATGTGGGCGCGGCTCAGCGCGGAGATCTGGGGCGAGGTGCGCGGCCTGGTGCGCATCCGCAATCTCGATCGCGTCGACGCGCCGCTCCTGCCGCCAAGCGAAGCCTATTTCCTGCGGCAGAACCTCAAGCTTCGCCTGTTGAACGCACGGCTTGCCCTGCTCGAGCGAAACGAAACCGTTTTCCGCGCAGACGTGCAGGCCTCGACCGACTGGATCAATCGCTATTTCGACGCGCGTTCGAAGTCGGCGGCGGCGACGCTGGGCACGCTCAAGCAGATCTCGGGTAGTGGGCTTCGCATCGAGGTGCCCGCGGTGTCGGAGAGCCTTGCCGCGGTGCGCAGCTTCAAGCTGACGCGCGAACGGGTGACGAAGTGATATCCGACGAGAGCGTCGCAGCGAGCTCCAATGCGGGCGCCGAAGTGAACGCGCCCAGCGGTTCGGAATGAAGGCCGGCGGATGAAAGGCCTGCTGTGGCTGCTCGCCGCGTTCGCCGCAGCCGTCGGCCTGTCGCTCGCATTGCGCGACACCGAGGGCTACCTGCTGGTGGTGCTGCCGCCCTGGCGGGTGGAGCTGTCGCTTGTCTTCGGCGTGATCCTGCTCGTGCTCGCTTTTGTCGGCCTTCACCTGGGCATCCGGGTCGTGTCCGCTACGCTTGGGCTGCCGGCGCGGGTTCGTGCCTTCCGAGCGCAGCAGCGCGTACAACGCGGCCGCCGTGCGCTTGCGGGTGCGATGCAGGCGCTGTTCGAAGGCCGCTGGAGCCGTGCCGAGAAACTTGCCGCCGAAGCCTGGGAGATCGAGGATCCGAAGGCGCCCGCCGGCCTGGTGGCGGCGCGTGCATCGCAGCGCCTGCGCGATCCCGCGCGGCGCGACCGCTGGCTTGCGCAGGTGCGCGATGCCGAGCCGGAATGGCGCCGCGCGCGGCTGATGACCGAAGCCGAACTGCTTATCGAGGAGCGGCGCTACGACGAGGCAAAGACGGTGCTTGACGAACTCGTCGCGGACGGCGGCCGGCATATCGCCACGATGCAGCTGCAGTTGCGTGCGGCGCAGGGCCTGTCCAACGGGGATGAAGTGATCCGACTCGCGAGGCAACTCGAGAAGCGCAATGCGCTTCCGCCCGAGGCGGTCGAGAGCGTGGTGACGCAGGCGCGCGTGGCGCTGCTCGGCCGGCGCATGCACGAGCCGCGCAGCCTCGCAAAAGCCTGGCGCGATACGCCCGAGAGCGAGCGGCGTCAACCCAAGGTAGCGGTCGCCGCGGCGCGCGCCTATATGCGCCTGGGTGACTGCGCGAGCGCGCACCGGATACTGGAGGATGCGCTCGAATCACGCTGGGAGCCGTCGCTTGTCACGCTCTATGGCGAGTGCCTTGACGACGATGCGCTTGTTCGAATCCAGCGCGCCGAGCGCTGGCTCAAGGACCATCCGCGCGACGCGGAACTGTTGCTGGCGCTTGGCCTGCTCTGCGTGCAGTGCGAGCTCTGGGGCAAGGCGCAGAGCTACCTCGAGGCAAGCCTGTCGGTCTCGCCCGGACGCTCGGTGCATATCGCGCTTGCGCAGTTGTTCGACAGAATCGGTCGCAACGCCGAGGCCGACCGGCACTACCGGGCAAGCGCGGATAAGGGGCTGCTTAACTGAGGGGGCTGCTTAACTGAGGGGGCTGCTCAACTGAGTCGGTCGGCGGAAAAGTGCAACTTATCGGATTTTACAAGACCTATTCATGCGGTAAAGGAGGGAATTCGATTGCTAAATTTGGCAATTCCCCGGCAGGAATGCGGCGATCCGTTTAAGCGGCAAGCCAGTCGCGGGCGGTGAGGAACCTGCTGCAGAGCTCGGCCTCCGGTGTTCCCGCCGCGGGTGACCAGTCATAGCGCCAGGTGACCGAGGGCGGCATCGACATCAGGATCGATTCGGTGCGACCGCCCGACTGAAGCCCGAACAGCGTGCCGCGGTCCCAGACCAGATTGAATTCGACATAGCGCCCGCGGCGATAGGACTGGAAATCGCGTTCGCGCTCGCCCCACGCCATCCCGCGCCTGCGTTCTGCCACCGGAAGGTAGGCGGCAAGGAACGAATCGCCCACGCTGCGCACGAGGCCGAAGCTCGCGTCGAACCCGGCGGCGTTCAGGTCGTCGAAGAAGATGCCGCCGATGCCGCGCGGCTCGCGCCGGTGCTTCAGATAGAAGTACTCGTCGCACTGGCGCTTGAAGCGCGGGTAGTGGTCGCCACCGAATGGCGCAAGCGCATCGGCGCAGGTGCGGTGGAAGTGAATGCAGTCTTCCTCGAAGCCGTAATACGGCGTGAGGTCCATGCCGCCGCCGAACCACCATACATCCTCCGTGCCCGGCGCGCGGGCGAGGAAAAAGCGCACGTTCATGTGCACCGTCGGGCAGTACGGGTTGCGCGGATGCAGCACCAGCGACACGCCCATCGCGTCGAAGCCGCGTCCGGCGAGTTCCGGGCGCGAGGTGCTCGCTGAGGGCGGTAGCCGTTCGCCCTTCACGTGCGAAAAGGCTACGCCGCCGCGCTCGAAGAATTCGCCGCCTTCGATCACGCGGGTGTCGCCGCCGCCGCCTTCGGGCCGATCCCATCCATCGCGGCGGAATCGTCCGCCGCCGTCGAACTGCTCCAGCCCGCCGGCGATTCGGTCCTGCAGCCCGGCGAAGTAGCTTTTGACCGGGGCGAGGTCGATCGTGCCGATGTTGATGGCTGGGGCCATGGGCCGGCTCAGTCCTTGCGCGGGGCGATTCCGCGATGTCCGATGTCGCGGCGGAACTGCTTGCCGTCGAAGCGTATCGACTCGATCGCCTGGTAGGCGCGCCGCTGCGCCATCTTGATCGAGTCGCCGAGCGCGGTGACGCAGAGCACGCGGCCGCCGGAAGTCGCGGGCTTGCCACCGGACAATGCGGTGCCGGCGTGGAAGACGTGACAGTCCTCGGTCGCCGCGGGCAGGCCGCTGATCGGATCGCCCTTGCGCGGATTATCGGGATAGCCGTGCGCTGCAAGCACCACGCCAAGCGCGGTGCGGCGGTCCCAGATCGCTTCCGCGCGATCGAGCCGGCCGTCGATTGCATGTTCTACGAGTTCGAACAGATCGCTTTTCAGGCGCATCAGGATCGGCTGCGTCTCGGGGTCGCCGAGCCGGCAGTTGAATTCCAGCACCTTCGCGTTGCCCTTGCGATCGATCATCAGGCCGGCATAGAGAAAGCCGGTGTAGGGGTGGCCGTCACCCGCCATGCCGCTGAGCACCGGCTGGATCACTTCCCGCACGACGCGGGCATGCAGCTCGGGTGTCACCACCGGTGCGGGTGAATAAGCGCCCATGCCACCGGTGTTCGGGCCGATATCCCCGTCCTGCAGGCGTTTGTGATCCTGGCTGGTGGCAAGCGTCAGCACATGGCTGCCGTCGCACATGACGATGAAGCTTGCCTCTTCGCCCTCGAGGACCTCCTCGATCACCACCCGGTGGCCGGCTTCACCCATCGAGCCGCCGACGAGCATCGCATCGATCGCCGCGTGTGCGTCGGCTTCGTCCATCGCCACCACCACGCCCTTGCCGGCCGCAAGGCCGTCGGCCTTGATCACGATCGGCGCGCCGCGCGCAGCCACGTATTCGTGTGCAGCGCGCGGATCGGTGAAACTCGCGAACTCCGCGGTCGGTATGTTGTGGCGCTGCATGAAGTTCTTGGCGAACTCCTTGGAGGCCTCGAGCTGCGCGCAGGCGCGGCTCGGTCCGAAGATGCGAAGGCCGCGCGACTGGAACAGATCCACCACGCCGGCGGCGAGCGGCGCCTCGGGTCCCACGACCGTCAGGCCGATCGGTTCGCGCTGCGCGAAATCGGCAAGTGCCTCCAGATCGGTGATCGCGAGGTTTTCAACTCCGGGTTCAGTCGCGGTGCCGGCATTGCCCGGTGCGACAAAGACTTTCTGCACCCGCGGGCTTTGCGCGAGACGCCAGGCGATCGCGTGCTCGCGTCCGCCCGAGCCGATGACAAGTACTTTCATGCGGTTCCCGATGCCTGCTCAGTGCCTGAAATGCCGCGCACCGCTGAACACCATCGCAATGCCGAGTTCATCGGCGGCGGCGATAACCTCGTCGTCGCGCACGCTGCCGCCAGGCTGGATCACCGCTTTCGCGCCGGCTTGCGCCACGACTTCCACGCCGTCGCGGAAGGGAAAGAACGCGTCCGAGGCGACCACCGACCCGGCGAGTGAAAGCCCCGCGTTCTGCGCCTTGATCGAGGCAATGCGCGCGCTGTCGACCCGGCTCATCTGGCCCGCGCCCACGCCAAGCGTGCGGTTTGAGCCGCAGAACACGATCGCATTCGACTTGACGTACTTGGCAACGCGCCAGGCAAACAGCAGATCGTCGAGTTGTGCCGGTGTCGGCTGCAGTTTTGTCACCACGCGAAGCTGCGCGGCGGTGATATTCAGGCTGTCGGGCGACTGCACGAGAAGTCCGCC
>CAMBSA010000064.1 GCA_945869935.1 Bordetella parapertussis
CAAATTTAGGGGCAATGGTGACGACAGCGTCGATAGGGCCAAGTACAGTGACTCCATTGATCTGGCGTCCGTGCTTCGCCGGGTTGTCATCTAGCAGACCGGAAATTCTCCATTCCGACCCCCTAGCGAGATTACGCAACAGGTCGGAGGCGGCATCACCTGCTCCGAGAACCAGCGCACGCCTCCGACGCGTGGCCGGCCGCAACACGCCGCGTGCGCCCTCCTTCCATATTCTGTATCCGAGCCTGCTGCCACCCATCAGAACAACGAGAAGCACGGGATCTATCAACAATACGGACCGGGGAATGTTGGTGATACCGAGGCCCAAGACAAGTGCGGCAACAATTGCCGACGATATGCATGCCATGAGGACGATACGTATCAGGTCGGGAATGCTTGCATACCGCCAGATTCCCCGATACAGACCAAACACAAGGCAAAGGAGGGCCTGCAGCGGAACTATCCAAAGAGCAGCCTTCAGCATTGCAGAGAAAAACGGCTCAGGAAGCTCAAGATTCAATCGTAGCCAGAACGCCGCGGCCCACGCCACGACTGCGGATAATACGTCGTGCAGAAACGCGGCGAGTGAACGATGATCCCGAGGCAAAATCATTCAGCGCAGGTATTGCGGTAGTGGATCCAGCGCTGATCGATCCAGGCGGCAGCAGTTACGAGTACCGCTCCCCAAATGATCAGAAGGACCAGCTGCGTTGTTCCGTCAAGGCCGATCGAGGCAAAAGCGGCGATGGAGGACATTGCAAACACGCAATACTCGAACAGAGCGGTCTTCCGATGACTGTATCCCATACGAATAAGCTTCTGATAGTAGTGGTCCTGGTGTGCCTGCCAGAATTTTTGCCTTTGAAAGGCGCGGCGCAGCAAGGTCAGACTCGCATCACCGATGAACGGCGAGAATACGAAGACCGGAAAAAAGGGAGACCAAGCGCCCTCGCGCCATCCCAGGGCGCCAACGATGGCCGCAAGAAATCCGAGCGTTACTGATCCGGAGTCTCCCATGAAGAGTTTGGCAGGATGAAAGTTCACGACGAGGAAGGGAATCGTTGCGCAAACTATTACCGCACCTATCAGGGCAATCTCGCGATGCCCTGATAGCCATGCGGCCGCCGAATAGGTTCCAAATCCAAATACAGCCATACCTCCGGCGAGGCCATCTGATCCATCCATGAAATTGAATAAATTTGTCACCCAGACGATCGCAATTATGAGAAAGAGGGACTCCGCGAGCGCCAAATCACCAATTCCTGAATACGTGGCATACGCGGCCAGAAGGACGTGAGCGGAAAAGCGGGGAAGCGGCTTAAGCCCTTTCCAGTCGTCGACCAGTGAAATGATAGCGATCATCGCGGCGGTCACTGCCAACAATCTGTACTGATGAATCGACGAAAGCCATACGAAAACGATGCTCCCCGAAATCGCAATACCTCCGGTACGTGGTATGGCTTTGGTGTGTAGCGATCGTTCGTTCGGACGGTCAGGCAGCAGATTGGACCGATGGAGCAAAAGCCAGATGATGAATCCACTTGTAACAAGAGCCAAGATTGGCGCGAGCAATGACAGCTCCGCTGGAGTATTCATGAAAAGCGCTGCTGATCGTGAAAGGCAAGAAACGAGTCGACCATCTCCCTGAGCCCGGCCTCCAGAGAGTAAGGCTGAATCCAGCCATACTCATTTCGAAACGCACGATCGTCGACGACGAGCGAACCCGTCAGGCGTTCAAACTCGTCGGTCTTGCGGAGCGCCGATGCGGCGAAACGAAGCAATTCTTGCGAAACGGAAAACATACGCGCTTGCTTGTGCATGGCGTTCGCGATTTTCCGGATCAGCTCGGGAGTCGAAATTGATTCACCGTCGCTCAGAAGGAATACGCGGAATCCGCTTGCCGGAGAGCCAAGAACGCGCGATATCGCTGATCCGAAATTACGCACACCGAGCAAACTGCGACGGTTGCTGATTCTTGAAAAGGGGAGGGGAATTCCCAACTGCACCATGCGCATCAACCGCCGGAGGTTTCCCTTGACTCCAGCACCGTACATAAGCGGCGGGCGAAGCGAGGTGATGGCCATGCGGGAAACATCCGATAAGCGCTTTAGTGCGCGTTCGGCCTCCAGTTTGCTTCTCCCATAAGCATCGGCGGGGCAGGGGATGTCTGACTCCGAAAGTGGATGTGTCCGCGTAACTTCTCCCATTGCCTTGACGGAACTGCAAAACACAAAGTGAGAAACGCCTTGTTGATGTGCCGCTTTAGCTAGCCGTTGTGTGAACTCCGCATTGGCCGCAGAGTAGGTCGTATCCAAGTCCTTTGAGCGATCACCGATGACATGTGCCCGGGCCGCGAGATGAACCACGGCGTCCATTCCTTCTAGCAGGTCCTCGGGCCGTGAACTGGCAAGATCGGCGACGACGAAGTGTCGTACTCCGGCGGGCGCCATCTTTTGTCGCGAGGTGGCGTGTACCTCAAACCCGGCCTTGCAAAGTACAGGAACAACAACGCTTCCGGCAAAGCCGGAGGCTCCGGTCACAAGCACCTTCATCGGTCGGCTTATTTCCGCCACACGGTTCGATTTACATATGCGGTATAGCTGAGAATTATATTGACCATTTTTTCTGCTACATCGTCAACATCGTAATCAGGAACGATCCGGGGCAATTTTGCCGCTGATGCGCGGCGCTTGACGACTACGTCTATTGCGTTGATTACGCGATCCGGATCTGTGGGGCTCATTATCAGCGTGCCCTCGTCCATTCCTTCCGGGCGCTCGTGGGCATCTCTTAGCATGACAGCAGCAAACCCGAGAATAGAGGACTCTTCCGTGAGAGTCCCGCTATCGGAAATCACGCAATGGGAGTCCTGCTCAAGACGCACATAATCGGCAAAGCCGAGCGGCTTGACGAAGTTGACGCCTATGACCGACTGTCCCGTGGATTCCAGGCGTTTCCGCGTTCGCGGATGAGTGGACATGATGATGGGCATCTGATACCGCCGGTGTACGGCGCCAAGTGTTTTGAGGATGTCGAGAAATCTGTCCGAATCATCCACGTTTTCTTCGCGATGGATGCTCACGACAACGTACTTTCGTTCCGAAAGCCCGTGCTCCTCGAGCGCCCGGGATCTGCGTATGGATTCACGCTGATTGGCGATGACCTGCTTCATTGGCGAACCTGTCTTGATGACAGTTTCCGGCCGGATTCCTTCCGCGAGCAAGTAGCGCCGTGCGTGTTCCGTGTAAGGCAGGTTGATGTCGGAAATATGGTCGACGATCCTCCGGTTGATCTCCTCGGGGACTCGATCATCGAAGCAGCGGTTCCCCGCTTCCATATGAAATATAGGTATCTTTCGGCGTTTTGCGGAGATCGCTGCCAGGCAACTGTTGGTATCGCCGAGCAGCAATAGGGCGTCAGGTGCCTCTAGCTCGAATATGGCGTCGCTTAGGGCGATCACCTTGGAAATCGTTTCGGCAGCAGTGACTCCTGCAGCGCCAAGAAAATGGTCTGGCGGCCGCAGGCCGAGGCCATCAAAGAAGATTTGATTCAACTCATAGTCATAATTCTGGCCGGTATGCACAAGAATGTGGTTCACTGATCCATCAAGCGCCTTTATAACGGACGAAAGCTTGATAATTTCAGGACGTGTTCCGACAAGCGTAAGTACTTTCAGGGTCACGATATTGACTACCGAAGCAACTCGGTCGAAGTCAATTCGGAAACCTGCTCCGGAAGCAATCTGTGTGTCTTGAGGAGTGCGATTGTTCCGGGAAGATCCAATACGGTATCCGCTGAAGAAAACTCTTTTCTCAGCGAGGAGGGCGGAGTGTCGATGTCGCCACGCAGTTCGGGCAGCATCGGGAGGATCGCGTAATAATCCCCGCGCGATACGCAATGGTTGGCCTCTTCCTCCGAGACCATTATCTCGTGCATCTTCTCGCCAGGACGAATACCGGTGACCCTGGTTACGATCGGGCTGTCACCGATAAGCGCTTTCGCGAGATTTTCCACGGTAGCGGACGGGGCGCGAGGAACATAGGTTTCGCCCGGGAGGGCATTGGCAAGAGCCTCGAAAACGGTGTCTACTGCCTGATCAAGCGACAAAAGAAAGCGGGTCATTTCCGGAACTGTTAGCGTCACCGGGCCCCCGTGACGGATTTGGTCGATGAACAGGGGAATGACGGAACCGCGCGATGCAAGAACATTGCCGTAACGAACGCAGATAAAGCGGGTCGATCTGTTAAGAATATTCGCCGAAATAAAAATCCGCTCCTGGATAGCCTTGCTCATTCCCATAACGTTGACGGGCTTGCATGCCTTGTCCGTGGATATGCCGATCACGGTCTGGACCGGATAGCCGTGCTCACTGATTGCCCGTACGATGTTGGCGGCGCCGGTGCAATTGGTAAGAATTGCCTGTTCAGGGAAATATTCACATGTGGGGACCTGTTTCAACGCCGCCGCGTTAACAACGATGTCTGCATCGCGAACCGCGCCGCAAACTTCGGAGAAATTTCTGACGTCCCCGATTCGGAACTCAAGGATATTCATGAAGTTCCGGAATATGACCTCGTCAGTGGCCGCGGCCCGATGTAGATACGATGTTCTCATCTCATGCTGCTTCGCTTCGTCACGAGAGAAGACGATCACCTTTCGGGGCATTCCTTGCTCGCCAGACAGCACACGGCGCACAAACGTCTTGCCCATCGATCCGGTTCCGCCGGTGACGAGGATGGTTTTGTCATCGAAAATCATGCAGTTCTTTCCCGAATATCAGCAACCAGTTCATCAAGCATCTCGTCCCAGCTTGGCGGTATGTAGGAAAACTCCTGCCGGAAACGAGTCGAATCCAAGCTTCTGTCGATCCGAACTGCGTCGTCAGGAATTATCTCGGTATCGCGACCCAACTTCGTCTTCAGCCGACGGAGCAGGTCGTATTTGCTGGTCGTGCTGGAGGAGAGGTGGTACAACCCAGAGGCGCGTGGATGCTTGAGCAAGAGCTTTTCTATGACGCGCGACAATTCCTTGGTTGTGAATCCGGAGAAGATAGCATTCCGGTATCCCGGAATGCGCGTCTCCTGCCTTAGAAACCAGTCAATCAGGCTGGTCTTCCGATACAGGCCCAAGCCGATGATTGACGTTCGCAGCGTGATTGCTCCTTCCGAAGAGACCTCACCCAGCAATTTGCTATGACCGTAAATGTCCACCGGGTCGGGACGATCGTCCTCACGGTACTGGCCACGGTTTCCTGAGAACACGCAATCCGTCGAAATATGTATGAACCTTGATCCTATCGCACGGCAAATCAATGCAAGACGATGCGGCAGCAATGCGTTGATTTCGAGATTGGGGATGACGTCCAAGCCGTCGGGGCGTTGCTTGACAATGCCTACGGCATTGACGACGGCATCCGGATGAAATTCAGAAAGAACGGCGAGTACCCTGTCGGACACCCGAACGTCTACTCCAGCGAACGCGTTTTTCGGTGAAAACAACGCGCTTCCGGAGTACGCGGAGAACTCCTGCCGCAGGGTAACCCTGACTTCATGCTGATCTCCAAGCAGTCGGAGAAGCTGATGTCCGAGCATTCCGTCCCCGCCAAGTATCAGGATCTTCATCGGGCGCGAAATTTCATTGTGGTAAGCAGGTTTTCCAGTCGTGAAAGCAACAATTCACGCTCAAAGTTTTTACGGAAAAAGGCTTCTGCGCGGCGTCCCATGGCATCAAGTTCTGGAGGTGTTAGTCGGCTCGTCGCCAATACGGTCCTGGCGAGTGCGGCGGGGCTCTCTGACGGAACGCACCAACCCGCCCCTGCCTCACGAATGATTCGCGCTCCTTCACCGTCCAAGGAAGCTATGACCGGCTTTCCGCACGCAAAATATGACTGCACTTTGGACGGGATAGTATACGCAAAGATAGCCTCCCGTCGAAGACTGGCTAGCAGTACGTTGGACTGCGCGAATAAGCTTGGCATCGACTCTGGCGGCAATGAGTTCATGAGATGAACCGTCGCTTCGAGGCGACGCCGCCGGATCTGATCCGAAAGCCAGGGGCGCATCCTGCCGTCACCGATCAGAATCCAGTGAATTTCTCGATGATTCCGCAGAATCTCTGCCGCATTGATCAGGGTCGGCAAGTCTTGGGCGGTTCCCAAATTCCCGGCGAACATCACCCGAAATCCAGAAGGAAGAGCGAAGCTGCTGGGCGCGGCAGGTGAAGATGGTTGCGGACGATAAAAGGCTTCCGCGCTGTTGGGCAGATACTCGATCAGTTCCTTGGGGACGCCTTGCGCCGCGACATGTTCGATGAACGCCTCGGATTGAACCAGAACGCGATCGCATCCCCTGTATATCCATTGGGTAAGCAAATCGACCGCATGCAGGAGGCCCTTGCTACGCACGGCGCCAGTCGCGGAAAGACTTTGCGGCCATAAGTCCTGCACCCAAAATGCAACCGGGGCGTGCTTTATCCTGCGGATCAGGCGCGCCGGAATTCCTATGGTAATCGGGGACGGCTCGAAAACAAGAATCCCGTCGATATGTTCAGGTATGAGGAATGGGCCCAGTACACACGTCGACACTGCGTGCGAAAGGTAGTTGAGCGCAAGACGGACATTGCTTGCCGGGCCCCGGGATATGAGGGGCGTCCGACGAATGACAACACCGTTTAGTAATTCCTTATATGGGCCGAAAAGCCCGTAACCGCGAAACAGTTTCCCACCAGGATAGTTTGGAAGTCCTGTAAGGACAGTAACCGTGTGCCCCCTGGATGCCAAGCCTTGTGCAACATCATTTATCCGGAAATTCTCCGGCCAGAAGTACTGCGAGAGAATTAGCAGGTTCAAGCACGCACCTGGTCCAGGAACGCGGCGGGGTCTCTTATCTCGGTTCGTCCCGAATTTACCCCGAGGAAGCGCATTACCGCGCGCGCAATGGAATCGGGTGACAGTGGATCGAAAGTCTGCTCCGGATCGAGAATGTCCCGAACGACATCGGATTCCGACGCCAGAACTGGTTTTCCGGATTCGATCGCTTCAAGCAGAGGCAGTCCCAATGATTCGAGCAGTGAAGGAAAAATCATTGCATCCGCTGAACGCATAAGGATGCCGATCTGGCGTTCGCTGTTGTCAGAAACATTTTCAATTACCAGATTGGACTTCGTTGCGATCAGCCGAATCGTTGCGAGCAGTCTCGCGTCACGTGTTGTGTCCAGCGTAAGTGCCAGTGTTGGGAATAATCCGATTTTCGCAAGGCAATTCCAAGCCTGCACCAAATTAAGATGATTTTTGTGCGGCTCACCAGAGGCCGGGTACAGAAAGCGCTTGTTGCGGCACGTCTCGGGCAAAGTACTGTTCGATACACTTTGTCGGATTGTATTACGCCAAAACGGAATCGTAAGAGACTCCCTTGAGAGAGCGTTTTTCACGAGCACTTTCATCGATTCGGTTTGTACAACGATTTGAGCAACATTCCCGATTCTGTTGCGTAGCCAAACGCGCTCCAGAGACAGTCGAAGTTTGGCTCGGTAGTCGAATCCGTCGAGAGTTGCATTCTCCAAGAGATAGCGGTTCTGAATGAAAAGCCATGTTTCGACCGGAAGTTTCATGACGGGCGGAAGGTTGCCGAAGCACAACACCCTGTCAAAGAATCTCGCAATGGCGGGCAGCGTGAGTTCAGCGCCCAATCTATTTTTCAAAGATGGCGCTACTCGCTTGATGACAAGAGATTCATCAGTGCCATGCGGAATTACGAAGCGCTCATCCAGGATGAACTGGGTGTTTCCCTGGTGCTGTGCGGCAGAAATAAGCAGTTCGAGCAGGACGCGCCCGCC
>CAMBSA010000065.1 GCA_945869935.1 Bordetella parapertussis
TGGAACTGCAATTGTTGCGAACAGTCCTCAATAAGCTTTTGTTTCCAATGCTAACTGATTCTGCCATAAACTCGCCCGATTGTCCAAATCGGCTTCGTCCAGTGTGAGAAACTGACGCTCGGAGACGAGCAAGCTCCCGGCAACCCACACATGGGTCACGTTTTCGCGGCCTGCGGCGTAGACAAGATGCGATATCGGGTCAAAGCAGGGCGAAAGTTCGGGGCCGGCAAGTCTGACGGCAGTCAGGTCAGCAGATTTGCCCGGCACGATCGAGCCGATTTCGGCATCCAGCCCGAGTGCCTTGGCACCTCCCAGCGTCGCTGCGTGAATTGCCTGCGCGCCCGGCATGGCTTCGGGGTCGTTGCTGACGGCTTTTGCGAGCAGGGCGGCGGTGCGCATTTCCTGAAACATGTCGAGGCGGTTGTTGCTCGCGGCTCCGTCCGTGCCAAGCCCGAGGTTTACATTTTTTGCGAGTAACGCGGTGACGGGCGCGAAGCCGCTGGCGAGTTTCAGATTGGAAGACGGGCAGTGGGCGACCGAGCAGCCATGCAGGGCGAGCATATCTATTTCGTCGGGCTGGAGATGCACCGCGTGCACGGCTATAAGTCGAGGTCCGAGGAGTCCGAGCCTGCGTATTCTCTCCAGCGGGCGATGGCCATGCGCCGCAACGCTTTCACGAATCTCGTCCAGCGTTTCATGCAAATGAAGGTGCACCGGGAGGTCCAGTTCCTCGGCTATGGTCACGATTTTTTCGAATGTCCTGTCGCTGACCGTATAGGGCGCGTGCGGCGCCATGCTGAAGCCAATGAGTGGATTTCCCTTGAATGCGTCGCGCGTGGAAAGACCCTTTGCGATGTAATCATCCGGGTCGGATGCATAGGCGGTGGGAAACTCGATTGCGATGATTCCGATCGTGGCCCGCATTCCCGAATCCGAAACTGCGCGAGCTGCGGCCTCCGGGAAAAAGTACATGTCGTTCATGCAGGTCACGCCGCCACGAAGCATTTCTGCACAGGCAATTAGTGTTCCGTCGTACACAAATTCGGGGGACACATGCCGGGCTTCGGCCGGCCAGATGTGCTCCTTGAGCCAGCGCATAAGCGAAAGATCGTCCGCGAGGCCACGCATCAGGGTCATCGATGCGTGGGTATGCAGATTAATCAGGCCGGGCATGAGAGCGTGCTGTGGAAGTTCGATCGTTTGGGCGGGTGAAAACCTCTGCAGCGCAGTTTCTTTGGGTAAAACCGCGACGATTCTGCCGTCGGAGACAGCCACGCTGTAATTTTCCAGCGCAACGCCGTGTGGTTCCACTGGAACCAGCCAGCGCGGGGATATCAGGGTATCTATCGGGTCCATAAATGAAAAAGCCCCGCGCTTTGCGGGGCTTGGAGAATGGGATCGGGCGTTATTTCGAGGGTCCCTTGATCGAGATAGATACTCGACGGTTGGGGGCTAGGCAGGCAATGAGCGCCTTGCGGTTTTTTTCGTCCGGGCAAAACTTGGCGGGAACGGTTTTTCCCATTCCGATGGTTTCAATGCTATCTCCGGCCATGCCTTTGCTGACCAGATGCTTCTTCACTGCGTCGGCACGGCGCTCGGACAGCTTTTGGTTGAATTGCTGGCTTCCGAGTCTGTCCGTGTGCCCTTCAATTACAACGGCTTCTACCTTGCCGCAAGACGCGATGCGAGGAATGACCTCCTTGTCAATTCGGGTGCGGGCGGCTGCAGTAAGGCTGGCGTTTCCGAACGCGAACAATTCGTCGGATGCGAGCGTGATCGTACCGTCACAGCGCTTTGGGGCGACTGCCGCGGTGGCGGGGCGGGCAGGTGGAGCGACCGCCGCCGGCGGCGTGGACGGCGCCGGAGCCACCATCGGGGCAGGGGCCGGGGCCGGGCTTGCTGCTGCAGAGCGAGTGGCCAGGGGCGCAACGGCACGTGGTACGAGATCCGGGTCGCAATCGGCAATCGCCATCGCGGGAGTCCAGTAGCCGGTTCGCACGCACAAGGCGCTGGCACTCTTGATCACGGCGCCACGGGAGTCTGTGACGTAGCCGTTGATACTGCTCTGGCCCAATGCGGGCGAAGTGCTCGCCGCGAGGGCCGCTCCAAGTACCAAGGTGACAGACGTGATTTTCATGGATGTTCCTCCCTTAGGGGTTGCGGGCTGTACGCGGCGGTCCGGGTGCGCGTGGACAGAAAATCGCATCGACGGATTACCTGACAGCCCCTTGCTTTCGCGAATGATGATACACCACGCTCCGATGCCTGGAAACGGATGCCGTGGGGTAGTGGAGGACCCGAAAATGCCGTTGAAATGGCCCGCGGTTGCCCTTGAAACTGTTAAAATTTAAAGCTTTAGCCAGCGTAAAAAACGGCGTTGCCCAAATCGATCAAAACGCTGCACTGTCTGCAGCAGCTGATCGGTAAAGGTGACATCAGGGGCGGCGTCAAAAAAGCCCCCAGCTTTGTCTTGTCAGGCACCTTAGGCTCTAATGGAAACCTTCGCAAAAGAAACCCTCCCGATCAGTCTAGAAGAGGAGATGCGGCGCTCCTACCTCGATTACGCGATGAGCGTGATTGTTGGTCGCGCGTTGCCGGATGTGCGCGATGGATTGAAACCCGTCCACAGGCGCGTTTTGTTCGCCATGCACGAGGCCAATAACGTCTGGAACAGGCCTTACGTCAAATGCGCGCGCGTAGTCGGCGAGGTGCTCGGCAAATATCACCCGCACGGAGACGCTGCGACGTACGAGGCTCTCGTCAGGATGGCGCAGGGTTTCTCGATGCGCTACACGCTGATTGACGGGCAGGGGAACTTTGGCTCGGTGGATGGGGACTCGGCTGCCGCTTACCGCTATACGGAGTGTCGCCTCCAGCGTATGTCATCGGAGTTGCTCGCCGATATCGACAAGGAAACCGTCGATTTCGTACCCAACTATGACGGTAAGGAAAACGAGCCCACGGCTCTACCCACCCGAATTCCCAATCTGCTTATAAACGGGTCGTCCGGAATCGCAGTGGGAATGGCTACCAATATTCCACCGCACAACCTATGCGAAGTCGTAGATGCGTGCACCGCACTGCTGGCCGATCCCGGCATATCCATAGAAGATCTGATCGATATCGTGCCTGCCCCGGATTTTCCGACAGCGGGGATTATTTACGGTGTTCACGGTATCCGCGAGGCCTATAGAACAGGGCGTGGCCGCGTCGTTATGCGCGCAAGAACTCACTTTGAGGATGTAGACCGAGGTGCACGGCAGGCGATCATCATTGACGAGATTCCGTACCAGCTCAACAAGAAGAGCCTCCTGGAGAAGATCGCCGAACTGGTTCATGACAAGCGGATCGAGGGTATCGCACACGTTCAGGACGAGTCCGACAAGTCGGGCATGCGGGTAGTAATCGAGCTCAAACGCGGTGAAATGCCGGAGGTGGTCCTGAACAACCTGTTCAAGCTCACTCCGCTTCAGGACACGTTTGGTATCAACATGGTGGCGCTTGTCGATGGTCAGCCACGAGTTCTGAACCTCAAGCAGATGCTGGCTTTCTTCCTTGCGCATCGCCGCGAGGTGGTGACCCGAAGGACGGTGTTTGACCTGCGCGAAGCGCGAAAGCGTGCGCATATTCAGGAAGGCCTGGCCGTAGCGCTTTCGAACGTGGACGAGATCATTGACTTGATCAAACGTTCGCCCACGCCTGCGGATGCAAAAGTCGGTCTGATGACGCGTGGCTGGAGTTCGGACCTGGTGGCAGATATGCTCGCGCGCGCCGGTGCGGACGCGTCCCGCCCGCTGGGGCTTTCCGTTCTGTATGGATTGACTTCGGACGGTTACCGCCTGTCCGATGCTCAAGCGCAGGCCATTCTGGAGATGCGCCTGCAGCGCCTGACCGGTCTGGAGCAGGACAAGATTCGCGAAGAGTACAAGGAGTTGCTGGAGAAAATTGCGGACTTGCTAGACATACTCGCAAGGCCCGATCGCATCACGTCGATCATTACCGAAGAGCTGGCAGCGATTAAGGCGCAGTACGGCGACAAACGGCGGAGCGAAATCGTCATCAACACGGAGGATCTTTCCATCGAGGATCTGATCACTCCGGAGGACATGGTCGTTACCTTCTCGCATTCCGGATATGTAAAGGCTCAACCCCTTGCCGACTACCGGGCGCAGCGCAGGGGAGGAAGGGGCAAGCAGGCAACGGCAACAA
Source organism: Bordetella parapertussis (assembly GCA_945869935.1). Lineage (GTDB taxonomy): Bacteria > Pseudomonadota > Gammaproteobacteria > Burkholderiales > SG8-39 > CAMBSA01. The sequence continues at coordinate 4,210 of CAMBSA010000065.1, forward strand.
AAGAAGACGATTTCATCGAAAAGCTTTTTGTCGCGCATACGCACGATACGCTGCTCTGTTTTTCAAATCACGGCAGGGTGTACTGGATGAAGGTCTACCGCGTGCCAACGGGTTCAAGGACCAGTCGCGGGAAGCCCATCGTCAACGTGTTCCCGCTTGCGGACGGAGAGAAGATTACTGCGGTACTTCCGGTGAAGGCATACGACGATGCCCAATATGTCTTTCTTGCCACCGCCATGGGCACGGTCAAGAAAACCCCTCTGAGCGCATTTTCCAATCACCGCGAGAAAGGGATCATCGCGGTTGAACTGGACCAGGGGGATCATCTGATCGGCGCCGCGATTACGGGCGGACGGCACGATGTGATGCTCTTCTCAGATGCAGGCAAGGCAGTGCGTTTTCAGGAGGATGACGTGCGGCCGACGGGACGCCCGGCACGCGGGGTACGCGGCATGATGCTGGAGGACGGGCAGTTACTGGTGTCGATGCTGGTAGCCGATGACGAAAGCCAGGCCGTGCTAACCGCGACCGAGAACGGCTATGGGAAGCGAACTCCGATCGCGGAGTACACGCGGCATGGGCGAGGCACCAAGGGGATGATTGCCATCCAGACATCCGACCGGAACGGGAGGATCGTTGGCGCAGTTCTGGTTCGCGACGACGATGAATTGATGCTCGTATCCAATGCCGGCGTTGCCATCCGTACTCGCGTGGACCAGATCCGGGAAATGGGGCGTTCCACACAGGGCGTGCGACTCATCGATCTCGATGAAGGCACCCGCCTCGCGGGCGTGGTACGTGTGGCCGAAAGTGAAGCGGATGATGGAGCGCCCGACGCTGCCGGGACGGCACCGGAAAATCCGGAGGGCGCAGACGATTCTCCCGGCCCCGGCCTCGGTAACTCTGACACGGATCCCGGATCGTAGAGTCCGTGAAGTGATCATGACCCCGGAGGATTTCTCCGGGTCTCACATGGGGCAGATCGTGTCACGAGTTCACAATTTCAGTGCTGGACCGGCCATGCTTCCGGAGGAAGTGCTCAAGCAGGCGGCCGATGAGATGCTCGACTGGCACGCGACGGGTATGTCCGTGATGGAAATGAGCCATCGTGGCAAGCATTTCCAGGGGATTTATGAGCAGGCGGAAGCAGATTTTCGCGACTTGCTTGCAGTGCCCTCGGAATACAAGGTGCTTTTCCTGCAGGGTGGGGCGTCGCTGCAATTCAGCATGATTCCCATGAATCTGCTCAGGAAAAAATCTGTTGCGGGCTATGTGATTACTGGCGAATGGTCGAAGAAGGCGATCAAGGAAGCCGAGCGATATTGCAAGCCCGAGGTGGTCGCAACGTCCGCCGACGGGGATTTTTCATACGCGCCTGCGCAGGATGCCTGGTCTATTCCGCATGATGCAGCTTATGTGCACTACACGTCGAATGAAACGATTGGAGGAGTTGAATTCAACTGGATTCCGGACGTTGGCTCTATTCCTCTTGTTTGTGACATGTCCTCCCATATTCTTTCCAGGCCGGTCGACATCGCGCGGTTCGGCCTGATTTATGCGGGGGCGCAAAAGAATATAGGTCCCGCAGGCCTGACCATTGTTATCGTTCACGAGGATCTGCTTGGCAGCACCGTTGCCGGGACGCCGAGCATGCTCGATTACAAGTTGCATGCAGACGCAGGTTCGATGTCGAATACACCGCCGACTTATGGGATTTACATTGCTGGATTGGTGTTTCAGTGGATAAAGCGGCAGGGCGGTGTTCCGGAAATGGAGAGGCGTGCGCTGGAGCGGTCCCGAATGCTTTACACCTATCTCGACGCGAGCAGAATGTATCGAAGTTTAGTGCGCCATCAGGACAGGTCGAGAATGAATGTTCCGTTCCGTCTGGCTGTCGATGCGTTGGACGCCCCATTTCTAAAGGCTGCTCAGGAGCGGGGGTTGCTCGAACTCAAGGGGCATCGGACCGTCGGTGGAATGCGGGCGTCAATGTATAACGCCATGCCCATCGAGGGGGTCCGTTCCCTTATTGACTACATGAAGGCTTTTGAGAAGGAGCGCGGCTAGTTTCAGGATGCCGCGAGGATGGTGATTTTTCCGAGAATCGTTCGAGCCAATGCACGTGCCGATGGGCAGCAGTCAACGTGATTGGCGTAACGCGTGGATTGTCGACCCATGACGGGCTGCGATGCCGCATACGGAGATATTGTTCATGAAAGAAGATCTGACACGTCATCGGGAAGCAATCGACGATATCGATCGGAAGGTGGTCGAACTGCTGAACGAGCGCGCCGCACATGCTATTGCGATCGGCAAGGCCAAAGGTGGTGCCGCAGTTTACCGACCGGAGAGGGAGGCGCAAGTTCTTTCGAATGTTGCTGCAGGCGCTGGAACATTGTCAGGAGAATCGCTTCGTACGATTTACCGCGAAGTCATGTCTGCCTGCCGCGCCCTGGAGCAGTCGCTTGGAGTTTCGTATCTCGGTCCTGAGGGAACTTTCAGCGAGATGGCGCTTTACAAGCATTTTGGTCACAGCGTCTCGGCCGTGCCGTGCGCGTCGATCGACGAGGTTTTTCGACGTGCCGAGACCGGGGAGGTTCGTTATGCTGTGGTCCCGGTCGAGAACTCCACCGAAGGAGCGATTGCAAGGACGCTGGATCTCCTGTTGTCGACATCACTGCGCATTTGCGGGGAGGTGGTGCTCAGGGTCAGGCAAAACCTGATGGCAACGTCCGACTCCCTCGATAGTTTCAAGATTGTCTATTCCCATGCGCAATCTCTTGCGCAGTGCCATTCATGGCTTTCTCAAAAGCTGCCTGGGGCCGAGCGTGTGCCGGTATCCAGTAACGCGGAAGCTGCGAGACGTGCCGCACAAGAGCCGGGTACGTGCGCAATCGGACCGGAATTGGCGGCGGAAAGATATGGACTCAAGCTTCTTTCCAAGGGAATCGAAGACGATCCCAGGAACATGACGAGGTTTCTTGTTCTTGGAAATATCGAAACAGGGCGCTCCGGTCGCGATCGCACGTCTCTTGCGATTACCGCACACAATCGTCCGGGGGCAGTTCACGAACTGATTTCTCCGTTTGCGGTCCACGGCGTCAGCATGACACGAATCGAGTCGCGACCTGCACGGACCGGCCAGTGGGAGTACTACTTCTACATAGATCTGGAGGGCCATCAGTCAGACGGCGCGTTGCAAGCCGCGCTTGCGGAAGTGACATCCCGGGCGCCGTTCATGAAGATTTTCGGCTCCTATCCAGCAGCCACTAACTGAGCAAGCACGCCATGACCGATATCTGTGAATCGTCTCCTGCTTACATACGAGCAATTGCACCCTATCAACCGGGAAAGCCAATTTCGGAATTGGCCCGCGAGTATTCCCTTGAAGAGTCGCAAATCGTAAAACTCGCATCAAACGAAAATCCGCTGGGATTTTCGCCACTGGCGCGTAAGGCGATAGAACGTGAACTGCATGATCTTTTTCGTTATCCCGACGGAAATGCGTTTGATCTGAAACTTGCCCTGTCGCGTCATTACGGCTTGCCTATGGAGGCTATCGTTGTTGGAAACGGCTCCAATGACCTGCTGGAGATCGTAGCTTTGGCATTTCTTGCGCCCG
>CAMBSA010000066.1 GCA_945869935.1 Bordetella parapertussis
CCGATCACCCTCCACGACGATCTTGTCGCGATAGTGTCCGACGTTGAATACGCGGGTCGGTTCGTCGGTAAGTGTTTCATAGGAGGTGTAGTTGGCTCGAACCTCGAGTTCTCCGTCCTTCCACCCAAGAATGCGTATTGCAGACACCATCCGGCGCAACATTCTCGGGCCATAGACCAGCGTTTTCCGGATGCCGGTGACACGGTCCTGCAGATAGCCCTGGTTTTCACACAACCAGAGCGATAACGGCAGGCCGCGCTCGAAATTCTCTCGCGGGACAATCCGGTACAGGCAGGGTTCGGTGAAAAAGCCCGGCCACTCCTCGAATCGCTCCTCGTCGAGGCAGCCGATGTAATTGGCGTAAAGCTCTTCGACCTCGAAGCGAAGGTCGCGGGCGCTAAGGCTAAGAAAACGATCAGTAGCTGTCATGATTCGCGCCTTAGAGATCCATGGCTTTGCGGTAACCGGCCCAGAATCCGCGGATAACCGACTCGGTGACCGTGTGCGGCTGGTCAGCCCATTCGCGTCCACCCATTTCGAGTACGCCGATGCTGTTCGGATACGGTGCGATGCCCTGTTGTGAGCCGGCCATCACTTCGCTGTCGTCAATCGATACAAAACCGGAGGGGCCCATCAGGTTCGCCTGACGCAGGCGGCGCTGGGTCATTTCCGGAGAGTCGTCTTCGTAGCCGAAGTAGGTCCAGGCGAGTTCGAACGAATTAGGTCCCTTCGTGATCAACTGGCGCATCGCGAGCGTGTTCGACTGTTGCTGCACGATCAGGTTCGGCCAAAGAGTGAGCATCACCACGGTGTACTCGGGAAACTCACGTTCTGGCTGGAGCATGCTTGTACCCTGGAGCTTCAGGTTTACATCCAGGCTCTTCATATCGGCGTTGTCTTCGGTTTTCTTCTGCTCGCCGCGCCAGTTGATCAGCGCACCGTGGCGCCCGGTCGGGTCCATCTGAACCTTTGAGGGTTGGTCGATGCGGAACAGGCCAAAGGAAACCAGGAATACGTGCAACAGGCTGGCGTGGTACGGGTCCTTGATGTTTTCCATCATCAGCTTCCAGTTCGACGGAATGAGCTGACGCTGGTATCCGAGCACCTTGAGCTTCCGGCCATCGAAGACGCGGTCGTGCAGTGCGAGCATGCTGGTGCCGACGTCTTCTTCGAAGGGCTTCACGTCCTTCGAAAAGCTGGCGTAGATCACGCCATTACGCGTGGTTACCTGCAGCTTGGCCAGGCCATGGTTCTTCGGGTCGAAGTCATCGGGCATGCCGCCCTGCTTGCGGATTCCGCGACGCATCGGCACACCGATCAATTCCCCGTCCAGCTTGTAAGTCCACTGGTGGTAGGGGCACATGAATTCGGTGACATTGCCGAGATGCTTCTGGCATAGCTGCACGCCGCGATGGGCGCAACGGTTTTCCAGTACGTTGATGGCACCGTCGGTGTTACGCACCACGATCACCGGCTTGTCTCCGATGAACGTGCGCACGTAATCGCCCGGATTCGGCACCTCTGCCTCGAGCCCGACGTAGGACCAGTTCGGTCCACAGAAGATGCGTTCCTGCTCGCGTTGGTAGATTTCGGGATCGGAATAGATCCAAAACGGAATTCGGCTGATGCCCTCTTCGGGCCATTCGTGAGCGGCGCCCATACTTCCTCCTCGTGCGAGTGGCTTCGGGTTCGGTCCCGGGAATACGTTGGGTGAAAATTTTCCGGAAGCGCTTTACAGGAGCAGGATGGTAGGGTGAGAATTAGACTAGATCAATCTCGATTTGATAATCGACATATATTCTTCCCACTGCTAAATAACGCGGTTTTCCAAATGCCTTCCGGATCAAGCGCCACAATTTCTTCCTCAGCGTCCGAGTACGTCACGGCAGCGGAGGCTGCCCGGATTCTCAAAATCAAACCTCAGACCTTGTACACCTACGTGAGCCGGGGGCTGATCCGCTCGGTCGCGCAGCTCGACCGCAAGGACAGGTTGTACTACCGGGAGGACATCGACAAGGTTCGTGCGCGCAGCGATGCGCGTGCGGGAACGGGCGCGGCGGCCGAATCGGCGTTGCGCTGGGGCCAACCGGTGATCAACACCGGGATCACCGAACTGACACCGGACGGCCCCCGCTACCGCGGGCGGCTTGCGCTTGACCTGATGCGACAACGCCGCTCGTTTGAAGCGGTCGCGGAGCTTCTCTGGACAGGAATAGATCACCTTGAGGCCATCGTTTGGGACAGTGAGCAGTTACCTAACGGTTTTGGCGAGTTGATGGATCATGTGGTGCTGCAGGGCGAACTCCCGCCGATTCTTCGCGTGTTCGGCATTGCAACAACGATGCTCGGTGCCGCCGAGGCCGCACGAAACGAAATTCGACGCGGAACGACCATCCCCGCGGCGAGGCAAATGATCCTGACCTTGACCGGTTGCCTCGGCTATCTCGGCACGGCCCGGCGCTTCGTCATCCCGGAAAGCGCTCGCGGTCTCGCAGATAATATCGCCCGAGTACTGCTGCCGTCGGTTTCGCCGGAAATCGTTCAGGCGATCAATACCGCGCTGGTTTTGTGCGCAGATCACGAGTTGTCGCCGTCAACTTTCGCAGCACGAGTCGCTGCATCCACAGGCGCAGAACTGCGCGCCTGCATGTTGGCTGCTGTTGGCGCCCACTCCGGCGCTTTGGCAGGTGCAGGCTGTGATCGTGTGGAAGATCTGCTCCGTGACGCGCACACCTCGGAGGACGTGCGTTTGCGCTTACTGACTCTCGAGCAGGCGGGAAATCGCATCCCGGGATTCAATATCGTCGTGTATCCCAGGGGAGATCCAAGAGCTCGTGCGCTACTTCAGATCGCCCGGTCTTTTGCTACCAACGAGCACGCTCGCCTGGTCTGTGAGTTCATTGATGAAGCCGACCGGCGATTGCACCTCAGGCCCAGTCTTGAAGTCGGACTGGTTGCGCTGACCATTGCGCTTGGGATGCCCGCCCACAGCGCGGGCGCATTGTGGGCTCTGGGACGAACAGCCGGCTGGATCGCCCACGTCATGGAACAGCGGCTCGCAGGGTTTGTATTGCGCCCGCGAGCTCGGTTTCTTCCCGCGGCTTGAAGGCCACCGGAAAAGTAGCGCGACCGGTCAGCTGAAACGGGCCAGCAGCGACTCCAGATGTTCATTGTTGGTGTATCGGATCACCAGCTTTCCCGAGCCTTTGCGCTCAGGACGCACTTCAATCCGGGTTCCGAAACGCTCCGACAGTTCCTGCTCATAGCGTTCGATGTCGCGATCGACTTTGGGTGGCTCGGACGTCTTGCCGATCACCACCTTCCCGGTGAGGTTCAGGAGCTCGTTCACACGCTTTTCCGTCTCGCGTACCGACCATCCAAGCTCCACGGCATCACGCGCAAGTTCCTCCTGGCGACGCGCATCGAGTGCGAGCAGAGCACGGGCGTGTCCCATTTCGAGCTTGCCGTCGATCATCAGTTGCTGCACAGGCTTGCCGAGATTGAGCAGGCGCAGGAGGTTCGTCACCGCGGCGCGTGAGCGTCCGACGGCTTCCGCCGCCTGTTCCTGAGTGAGTCCAAACTCGTCGATCAGGCGTTTCAGGCCTTGCGCTTCTTCGAGCGCATTGAGGTCTTCGCGCTGAATGTTCTCGATGAGGGCCATTGCCAGCGCCGCCTTGTCCGGGACCTCCCTCACCACCACCGGGACCTCGACAAGACCCGCGATCCGTGCGGCACGCCAGCGCCGTTCCCCGGCGATTATTTCGTAACGATCCTTGCCAATCGGACGGACAAGAATGGGCTGCATCAGGCCCTGCTGACCGATCGACGCGGCCAACTCGGCAAGTGACGCTTCGTCCATTCTGGTTCGCGGCTGGTACTTCCCGCGCTGAAGACAGTCGATCGAAAGCACGGCGAGCGATTCCTTCGCGGGGGCCGCGGACGGCGCATCGTCCGTATCGAGCAATGCGTCGAGTCCCCGGCCCAGCCCCTTCTTTACCTTCATCTCTCTCTCCTGTCAGACCGCAGTTGCCGCCGCAGCGGCCGCGCCCCGCCGCGTGATCAGCTCCCAGGCAAGCGCGACATAGGCCTGCGAGCCTTTGCATGCCGCATCCAGGCTGACCGCCGGAACACCGTAGCTGGGTGCTTCGGCCAGGCGTATGTTTCGGGGTATTACGGTGCTGTACACCTTGTCGCCGAAGTGCTGTTGAAGCTGTTCGGACACATTCTGCGCGAGCGTATTTCGCGGATCGAACATCGTACGAAGCAGCCCTTCGATCTCCAGCTTTGGATTCAGATGCTGGCGGACGCGGCGTATGGTGTTGACCAGATCCGAAAGCCCTTCGAGTGCGTAGTACTCGCATTGCATCGGGATCATCACCGCGTCGGCGCAAACCAGCGCATTCACAGTAAGCATGTTGAGGGCGGGAGGACAATCGATCAGAACAAAATCGTATTGAGTGACAAACGTCTCGAGGGCCTGTTTCATCCGGGTTTCGCGATGTTCGAGCTCCACCAGTTCGACTTCGGCGCCGGCAAGATCGCGATTCGCCGGCAGCACATCGTACCCGCCCGACTCCGATCGGACGCGAACGCTCGCCGCAGTCGAAAGGCCGAGAAGTACGTGATAGACGGTCTCCTTGAGCGTGCGCTTTTCGATGCCACTTCCCATCGTTGCGTTGCCTTGTGGATCAAGATCCACAAGCAAAACCCGCTTGTCGGCTCCCGCAAGTCCGGCAGCAAGATTGACGGTCGTGGTGGTTTTCCCAACGCCGCCTTTCTGGTTGGTGATGGCTAGAACCCGGGTCATGATCGTCCGATCATTACAAGGTGGCGTTGCGCGTCGATTCCGGGTACTCGGAGTTCGATGACACTCTCCACATGAAATTCCGATGGAAGCCGATCAATCTCGTCCTTCGGGAAAACACCCTTCATGGCCGCGAACCGACCGCCCTCCTCAAGCAGATGTTCCGCGGAACGAACGAAATCGGCGAGTTCGGAAAATGCACGAGACGAGATAACCGGAAATCGACGATCCCTGTTCCAGGACTCGACGCGCTCGCAGACCACATCGACATTGCGCAAATCGAGTTCTCCCGCCGCCTGTCGGAGGAACGCAGCTTTTTTCTGAATCACGTCCAGAAGCGTGACCCTGCTCGTCGGTCGGAGAATCGCCAGCGGAATGCCGGGGAGACCGGGTCCGGTTCCGACGTCGAGTACGTCCTTCGAGGGCAAGTACGGCAGGACTGATGCGCTATCCATGATGTGGTGACTTACCATTCGCTCGGGCTCCCGAATTGCTGTCAGGTTGTACACCTTGTTCCATTTCATCAGGAGCCCGATGTATTGGACGAGCTTATCAACATGTTCTTGTAAAAGATCTATTTCCAAGGAAGTTAGTCCCCGCTTCACGAGGTCCGCGAGAACAATTTCCACGCTCACATCTTCCTGCGGCACTATGCGGCTCGATCGCGCGCTGTCAAGCGCTTGAGGTGAACTAGGAGCAGCGAAACGGCAGCAGGAGTAATTCCAGACATCCGGGATGCCTGGCCAAGAGTTGCGGGCTTGTGCTGATTCAGCTTTTGATGGACTTCATTCGAAAGCCCGTGCACTTCGCGATAATCCAGGTCGGCCGGCAGTACCATCGATTCATAGCGCTCATGACGGGCGATCTCGTCTTGCTGACGCGCGATATAACCAAGATATTTGGCCTGGATTTCAACCTGCTCGGCGACAATCGGATCCACCTGCGGAAATTCGACACCGTCAAGGGTACGCAAAGATCCGTACGTGACATCGGGGCGTTTGAGCAGATCCATCAGCGTATATTCACGCTCAATGGGTTTGCCAAGAACCCTTGTCGCTTCTGCATCGGAAATCGTTCGCGGACTCACCCACGTGGATTTGAGTCGCTCCTGTTCACGCGCAATTTCATCACGCTTGCGGTTGAAGGCGTCCCAGCGCAGATCGTCGACAAGCCCGACCTTACGACCCAACTCGGTAAGGCGCAAGTCGGCGTTGTCCTCTCGCAGCATCAGGCGATATTCGGCCCGGCTTGTGAACATTCGGTACGGTTCGCTCACTCCACGGGTAATCAGGTCATCCACAAGAACCCCGAGATACGCCTCGTCCCGGCGCGGCCACCAGGGTTCTGTGTTTCGTGAGTACCGCGCCGCATTGATCCCCGCGAGCAGGCCCTGGGCAGCGGCTTCCTCGTAACCGGTAGTCCCGTTGATCTGACCGGCGAAGAACAGGCCTTCGATCATTTTGGTTTCGAGCGACGGTTTAAGGGCTCGCGGGTCGTAGTAGTCGTATTCGATCGCATAGCCAGGGCGCAGAATATGGGCGTTTTCGAGGCCCTTGATTGAGCGAACAAGCGCAAGTTGAATATCAAACGGCAGGCTTGTCGAAATCCCGTTCGGATAGAACTCGTGCGTCGTAAGGCCCTCGGGCTCAAGAAAGATCTGATGCGAGCTTTTCTGAGCGAAGCGATGGATCTTGTCTTCGATCGAGGGGCAATAGCGCGGACCGACGCCCTCAATTACACCGGTATACATTGGCGAACGATCCAGACCGCCCCGGATGATTTCGTGACTCCGTTCATTCGTGTGCGTAATCCAGCAGGGCAACTGGACCGGATGCATATCGCGACGTCCCATGAGCGAAAAGACCGGCTCTGGAACGTCACCCGGCTGCGGTTGCAGTACGGAAAAATCGATTGTTCTGCCGTCAATTCTCGGCGGCGTGCCCGTCTTCAGCCTGCCCGCAGGAAGACGCAGTTCGCGAAGTCTGGCCGCAAGGCTGATTGACGGAGGATCCCCCGCCCTTCCGCCGCTATGATTTTCCAGGCCGACATGGATCAGCCCGGAGAGAAACGTTCCCGTTGTCAACACGACCGACCGGCCCTTGAATCGAAGGCCCATCTGGGTTACCACGCCCACTACCCGATCGCCCTCAAGGAGAAGATCATCCACCGCTTGTTGAAAGAGGGTCAGGTTGGGCTGATTTTCCAGGCGGCCGCGGATAGCCTGCTTGTAGAGTATTCGATCGGCTTGCGCTCGCGTGGCACGAACAGCAGGGCCTTTGCTGGAGTTGAGGATTCGAAACTGAATGCCCGCCTCGTCGGTGGCTATAGCCATCGCCCCGCCAAGCGCGTCAACTTCGCGAACCAGGTGCCCCTTTCCAATCCCTCCAATTGAAGGATTGCAGGACATCTGCCCCAGGGTCTCGATGTTATGGGTGAGCAGCAAGGTACTCGATCCGGAGCGTGCAGCAGCGAGCGCTGCTTCGGTTCCAGCGTGTCCACCACCCACAACGATCACTTCAAATGTTTCGGGGAATTGCATAATGTCCGAGCGCCTGCCTAAGGCGCGGAATTATAAGACCAATGCGGCCTTGCGCTATGTTCCACGTGAAACATTAAACCCCGATGTTCCACGTGGAACAGTCGGTGTTTGCCTCGGTCTCGCGCAACCCGCTCGCCAGATCGAGCGAATTCAGACTCTACTGGGCAAGTAGGTACTCACAGCAATGAAAAAGGCCGCTCGCGGCGGCCTTTCTTTCTGCTACACCCTTGCTACACCCTTGCTACGCCGCCAACCCCAGACGCAAGGCTTCTCGACGCAATTGCAACTCCTTAGGCAGCCTTGCCTTCAATGACGCAAACAATTCATCATGAGACGCCAGTTCGGCTTCCCATTCGTCGTGCTTGATTGAAGTCACCGAAGCAAACTGTTCGCGAGTGAACTTCTCCAGGCCCTTCCATTCGATATCGGCGAAATCAGGAACCCAACCTATCGCCGTTTCCTGAGCATGCGCCT
>CAMBSA010000067.1 GCA_945869935.1 Bordetella parapertussis
AGATCAGCATGCCGAAGATCCAGATGAGTTCGCGGGGCTTCTGGTAGGAACCGTACATCAGGCCGCGCAGCATATGGAGGTAGACCACGATGAAGAATGCCGACGCCCCCGTGGAGTGCATGTAGCGCACCAGCCAGCCGAAGGGCACCTCTCGCATGATGTATTCGACGGACGCAAACGCCGAGGCGGCGTCCGGCTTGTAGTTCATCGTGAGCAGGATGCCGGTGATGATCTGCATCACCAGGACCAGCATCGCAAGCGCGCCGAAGAAGTACCAGATGTTGAAATTCTTCGGCGCGTAGTACTCCGACAGGTGTTCGCGCCAGAGCGACACGAGCGGGAACCGCTTGTCCACCCAGGTGAGCACGCCGTTGAACGGGCCGGCTCCGGTTACAGCTTGTTTTTCCGAGGCGGCCATCGCTCAGGCCCCTTTCTTGTCTTCGCCGATGATGATCTTGCCATCCGAGACGAAGGTGTACGGCGGCACCTTGAGATTGTCCGGGGCGGGTTTGTTCTTGTAGACGCGACCGGCGAGGTCGAACAACGAACCGTGGCAGGGGCAGTAGAAGCCCCCCTTCCACTCCGGGTCATAGGGTTCCGGCCCGGACTTGAAGGAGGACTGCGGCGAGCAGCCGAGGTGCGAGCAGATGCCGACCACAACGAGGTACTCGGGCTTGATCGAGCGAAGGTCATTGCGCGCGTATTCCGGAGTCAGTTCGGAGGGCTTGCGCTGGCTCTTGGGATCGGCGACGCGCGCTTCGTTCGCCTTGACCGATTCCATCATTTCCTTGGTGCGATTGACGATCCAGACCGGCTGGCCACGCCATTCCACGGTCATCATTTCGCCCGGCGGGAGTTTGCTGATATCGGCTTCCACCGGCGCGCCCATTGCCTTGGCGCGCTCGGACGGCAGCATGGTTGCGGCAAACGGCAGCGCGGTCGCCAGGGCGGCAACACCGCCTGCCGCCGACGACGCAACGATCAGGTTGCGTCGTGCTTTGTCGACCGGATCCGAAGACTTGGGGGAATCGCTCATGGGGAAAGCCTTTGGCGCGAAAGGGGAATTCGAAGACTGCGAATTATACCCGATCCCCGCACTGCGAGCCAAATTTTTAGCCCCAAGGGATTGAAAACGCGAGGGTTTTCCCGATCCCTCAGTGTGCGCGTCCAGTCCTCGAAAAGGCCTCCGGGCGGCGCTTGAACCCTAAACCGGGTTCGGAATCTCGAGAAACCGGTGGACGATGCCGAACTCCTTCGCAGCCGCGTCGCCGACCGCCTGCACCCCGTAGCGCTCGGTGGCATGGTGACCCGCCGCGACGAACGCGACGCCCGACTCGCGGGAGGCGTGAACAGATTGCTCGGAGATTTCGCCGGTGAGAAAAACGTCCACTCCGAGCGCGACAGCCTGCTCGAAATAGTCCTGGGCCGCACCGGTGCACCACGCTACCCGCCGCACCGTACGCGCCGGATCTCCGATCACCATCGGGACACGGTCGAGGCAAGCCTGCACTCGCGCGGAAAACGCCGCCAAGGGTTCCGGCACATCGAGCCTTCCCCAAGCGAGCAGATCCTGTTCGCCGGCTCGGCCTTCCTGCCGAAGGCCGAGCACCTTGCCGAGGCGGGCGTTATTGCCGAGTTCGGGATGCGCATCTATCGGCAGGTGATACGCGATGAGGTTCATGTCGTCTGCCAGCAGACGGCCGATCCGAATGCGCCTGGGGCCGATTATGCGCGGATCCTCGCCGCGCCAGAAATATCCGTGATGAACCAGCAGTGCATCCGCGCCCGCCTCGACCGCAGCCTCCACGAGGGCGGCACTTGCAGTGACCCCGGACGCGAGCAGGCGGATTTCGGTTCGACCTTCCACCTGCAATCCGTTTGGGCAATAATCCCGGAACCGCTCGGGTTGTAGAATCGAGTCGAAATACCGCACCAGATCATCGCGCTGCATACTTGGTTTCCCTGTTCCAGACGCAATTTTAGCGTCTAACGTTTCCACTCCGGCGCACGCGCCGACCTTCCGACCGATCCGCTCGCATGCGAAAAATCTGGCTCATCTTCTCGCAAACCGCGACCGTGGCGCTTGCCATTCTGTTCGTCGTGACTACATTGAAGCCCGAATGGCTTCCGCAAACCCGCGGAACCACGGGCACGCAGGTCGTGGAACTCAAACAGGCGGCCTCCTCACCCGGCGGCGAAACACGAAGTGCGTCCTACAACGAAGCGGTCAAGCGCGCGGTGCCGGCCGTAGTGAACGTATTTACCAGCAAGGAAGTTCGCTCGCGCCACCCGCTTATGAGTGATCCGGTGTTCCGCCATTTTTTCGGTGACCAGCTTGGAGATGCCCAGCGCAGTTCCGGACTCGGATCCGGCGTCATCGTTAGCGCCAAGGGTTATGTGCTCACGAATCACCATGTAGTTGATTCTGCGGACGAAATAGAGGTTGCGCTGGCCGACGGCCGCAAACTCAAGGCAAAGCTCGTCGGCTCCGACCCGGAGTCGGATCTGGCCGTCCTCCAGCTTCAGGGCGCCGGCGACGGTCTTCCCGCAATCACCTTCGGCGAGGACTCGAACCTGCGCCTGGGAGACGTGGTCCTCGCGATCGGCAACCCTTTCGGCGTCGGTCAGACAGTGACCATGGGCATCGTCAGCGGGCTGGGCCGTACCCCCGGCATCAACACGTTCGAGAACTTCATCCAGACCGACGCCGCGATAAACCCTGGCAATTCGGGTGGCGCGCTGGTCGACTCCAACGGCAATCTGGTGGGCGTGAACACGGCAATCTATTCGCGCGCTCCGGGCGGCGCATCGCTTGGCATCGGATTTGCGATTCCGGTCAGCAGCGTCCGCATGGTGATGGAACAGATCATTTCCAACGGCACCGTGACACGCGGCTGGATCGGCGTCGAAGCACAGGAAATCACGGCCGAAATAGCCGAGTCGTTCAAGCTTCCGTCGACACAGGGCGCCCTGATCGCCGGCGTCATCCGCGGCGGCCCGGCGGAAAAGGGCGGCGTTCGCCCGGGTGATGTACTGCTGCTGGTCGAAGGCAAGCAGGTGCGCGATCCATCGGGCATGCTCAACCTGGTGGCGGGGCTTGCCCCCGGCAAGCAGACGACACTGAGGATCCGGCGGGAACAAAAAGAACTGGATCTGCCGGTCGAGGTCGGCCGACGTCCGTCACAGCAAAAACGTCGGTAGTTCGTTTTCAACCGGGTAGTGAATCAGTTCTGTACGCCAATCGCCCGTTTTCACGCGCCAGCTGCCGATTCTTCAGAACATTGTTGAAGATTCAGGGCGTGGAGCCCGAGTCGCCGGATGCTTCCGCAGCCGCCGGCTTTGCAGCTGACCGGCCAATCATGACCGACAGGATGATGCCCACCTCGTAGAGGATGCAAAGCGGAACCGCGAGCATGAACTGCGAGAGCACGTCTGGCGGCGTGAATATCGCCGCCACCACGAACGCGCCGACGATCACGTAAGGACGCGCCTCGCGCAACTGCGCGATCGTCACCAGCCCCGCCCTCACCAGAACAATGACGATCACCGGCACCTCGAAGGTGACGCCGAAAGCCATGAAAGTCGTCAGCACAAACGAGAAGTACTTGTCGATATCGGTCATCCATGCGACGCCCTCGGGCGCGATTGCCGCCATGAACTTGAAGATCACCGGGAATACCAGGAAATACGCGAAGCACATGCCGGCAAGAAACAGCAGGAAGCTCGCGACAACGAGCGGCAAAACAAGCTTCTTTTCGTGCACATAGAGGCCGGGCGCGACAAACGCCCAGATCTCGTACATCACGTACGGCAGAGCCGCGACGAACCCCACCAGCATGGTGACCTTGAGCGGTACGAAAAAGGGACCGATGACATCGGTTGCAATCATCTGGCCGCCCTTGGGAAGCGACGCAATCAGGGGCTGCGCGAGAATCGCGTAGATTTCCCTCGACCAAGGCACGAGGCACAGTACGATAACGAGCACCACCAGCACAATGCGCACGAGCCGCGCGCGCAGTTCAATCAGGTGGGAGATGAAGGTTTCCTGCTGAGACATCGAGTCAGAAGCCCCTAGACGGCCGGTTTGTGCGGAGTGCTGTCACCCGCCGCCACCGGTTCGGCAGCAGACGGCGCCGACGGCGCTGCTTGTTCGGTTGCCGCGGCAGCAATCGCGGTTGCCGGCTCGTCCGCAGCCGGCGTTGCAGCGGATGTCGCATCCGCGCCCACCGAATTGAACGTGGATTCCGTCTTCGCCACTTCGGAGCGAATTTCGTTTTCCACCCCGCTTGCCGCGTCCTCGAACTGGCTCTTGAACTTGCGCAGATCCTCGAGTTCGACTTCGCGGTTGATGTCCGCCTTTACGTCGTTCACATAGCGCTGAAGCCGGCCGAACCAGAACCCGAGAGTGCGGGCGACACGCGGCAGACGCTCCGGGCCGATGACCACAAGCGCGACGACCGCGATCACCATCATTTCGGAAAAACCTACATCGAACATGGGAGAGCGTCGGAGAGGGTTGCGCGCGACAAGACGGAGGAAAACGGCAACGTGCGCGCCGGCTCGACTCCGGGGCCCGGAATCAAACCTTGGGTGCGCGACAGCGTCAGGAGGTCTTGGATTCTTTTCTGACTTCGGCGTCGATCGTCCGGCCGCCGATTTGCTGGGCGTCAACCACCGGCTTGTCCGCCGACGTGTCCTTCACGCCCTCTTTGAAACCGCGTACCGCGCCACCGAGATCCGCGCCGATGTTCTTGAGTTTCTTGGTGCCGAAAACAAGCAGCACGATCACGAGAACGATCAACCAGTGCCAGATGCTCCAGGTGCCCATAAGGTGCTCCTTTCCTTGCTTGCGCCGGACGGCTGATCAGCCGCGGCGAATGATCATCGGTCCGAGCGGATCCGATCCGCCCAAGACATGCATGTGAAGATGATACACCTCCTGCCGCCCCACCCGTCCGGTGTTGATTATGGTGCGGAAACCGTCGGTTGCTCCCTGCTCCCGCGCAAGCCTGCCCGCAACCGCCAGCATGCTGCCAAGCACCGCAGAATGCTCCGGCCCCGCCTCGGCAAGCGACGGCAGGTGAAGCTTCGGGATGATCAGAAAATGTACCGGTGTTACCGGCTGGATATCGTGGAAGGCGAAGATTTCGTCGTCTTCATACACCTTCTTGCTGGGAATCTCGCCTCGGATGATCTTGCAGAAAATACAGTTGGGATCGCTCGACATTGATATCTCCGTGGAGGGCGGTTCAGGTCGCGCCACGCCCGGCGGACCCGCGAGATGCTTTCTCGTCGATACCCGAGATGCCCTCGCGACGACGCAGTTCGGCGAGCACATCGGACGGCGACAGTCCGTAATGCGCAAGCATGATCAGGCAGTGAAACCACAAATCAGCGGTTTCCCCGACGATGCGCAACCGCTCGCCGTCCTTGGCTGCCATGACCGTCTCCGTCGCCTCCTCGCCGATCTTCTTGAGGATCGCGTCCTCGCCGCGTGCAAGCATTTTCGCAACATACGAGGTATCCGGGTCAGCGCCCTTTCGCGATTCGATCATCTGCGCTAGACGATCCAGGATATCGGAACTCAAATGCGCCTCCTCACTTGTTGTAGATGTCTTTCGGATCGCGCACGACGGGGTCGACGACTACCCATTTCCCATCCTCGAGCCGCTGGAAAAAGCAGTTGTGGCGACCGGTATGGCACGCAATGCCGCCGACCTGCTCGACCGTCAGAAGGATCACGTCTTCGTCACAGTCCATGCGCAACTCGCGGACTTTCTGCACATGCCCCGATTCTTCGCCCTTTTTCCACAAGCGCTTGCGCGAACGCGACCAATAGACGGCCTCACCGGTATCGGCGGTCAGCGCAAGCGATTCGCGGTTCATCCACGCGACCATGAGCACTTTGCCGGTACCGGCTTCCTGCGCCACCGCCGGGACAAGACCGTCCTTGTCCCATCGCACGGCTGCGAGCCAGTCACGCGCGACCTCGTTCACAGCCGCACCTCGATGCCGCGTCCCGCCATGTAGCGCTTGGCCTCATGTACGGTGAATTCGCCGAAATGAAATATGCTCGCCGCAAGCACCGCATCGGCGCCGCCCTGAAGCACTCCGTCCGCGAGGTGCCCGAGAGTCCCGACACCGCCGCTGGCAATAACCGGGATATCCACCGCATCCGATACCGCGCGCGTGAGGCCGAGGTCGAATCCGGATTTCGTTCCATCTCGGTCCATGCTGGTCAACAGGATCTCGCCTGCGCCGGCCGCCTGCATTCGTCTCGCCCAACTCACCGCGTCAAGCCCGGTGGGGTTGCGGCCTCCGTGCGTGAAAACCTCCCAACCGCTGAAGCTTCGTTGCGCATCGACGGGCCTGTCCGGATGCACCGTATCTGACAGGCGAACAACGCGTTTGGCGTCGATCGCGACGACGATGCACTGCGCCCCGAATCGTCCGGACGAATCCTCGACCAGCGAGGGGTTCTGCACCGCAGAAGTATTGATTGAAACCTTGTCTGCGCCGGCGTTCAGGAGCCGCGTGACATCCTCGACTTTCCGTACCCCGCCGCCGACGGTGAGCGGAATGAACACCTGCGTCGCAACTTGCTCCACCACACGCAGGATGATGTCGCGGGCATCCGAACTCGCGGTGATGTCGAGAAAGGTAATCTCATCCGCGCCCTGTTCATCGTAGCGGCGCGCAATCTCGACCGGATCACCCGCGTCGCGCAGCTCGACGAAGTTGATGCCCTTGACCACGCGACCCGCCGTGACATCGAGACAGGGAATGATGCGCTTTGCCAGCATGGGGATATCCGAGGTGATGATCCGTGCAGCGCATCGCTGCCACGGGGACGTTCACGCTCCAGGGTTGGCCGCTCTCTTGTCGACCAGTTCCTGGGCCTTGCGAAAATCGAGCGTACCCTGGTAGATCGCACGTCCGGTGATCACACCGACCACGCCTTCGGGCTCGAGTTCGCACACTTTCTCGATATCCGCCAGGTCGTTGATACCGCCGCTCGCGATCACCGGAATCCGCAGCTTTTGCGCGAGTTTTTGCGTGGCCTCGATGTTGACACCCGTCAGCATGCCGTCCCTGCCGATGTCGGTATAGATGATCGCTTCGACGCCGTAATCCTGGAACTTCATCCCGAGATCGATGACGTCGTGCCCGGTGAGCTTGGACCACCCTTCGACGGCCACCTTGCCATCCTTGGCATCCAGAGCCACGATGATGTGCCCCTGAAACGCCGTGCAGGCATCCTGCAGGAAGCCGGGATTCTTGACCGCAGCGGTGCCGATCACGATGTACGAGACGCCCATGTCAAGGTAACGCTCGATTGTGTCGAGGTCACGGATGCCACCGCCTAGCTGCACGGGCAGCTTGTCCCCAAGCGATGCAAGGATCGCCTTGATATGCGGCTCGTTCTTGGGCTTGCCCGCCACGGCGCCATTCAGGTCAACGACGTGAAGACGCCGTGCTCCCTGTTCCAGCCAGAAATTGGCCATGGCGACCGGGTCTTCGGAAAATACGGTCGCGTCGTTCATGTCGCCCTGTTTGAGGCGAACACAATGACCGTCTTTGATATCTATTGCGGGAATGATCAGCATGGGACAGGGGGAGCGTTTAATGCCACGAGAGAGTGCGTGCCTGCGGGATCGCAGCACGCCGGAAATTTCACGGAGTCCAGTCGACGAAATTTGCGAGCAACTTGAGGCCTGAGTGTTGGCTTTTTTCCGGGTGAAACTGAACGGCAAAGATATTATCCCGCGCAATCGCACAGGTAAAGGGAAAACCATACATCGAAATGCCCGCCA
>CAMBSA010000068.1 GCA_945869935.1 Bordetella parapertussis
TCACTCTCAACCCGGGGGATGTGATCCTGACCGGTACGCCCTGCGGCGTAGGCATGGAGAGCGGCCGGTTCCTGCAGTCGGGCGAAGTGGTGAAACTCTGGATCGAGAAGATCGGCGAGCTGAGCAACAAGATGGTGTGATGGTTCGACAGCCATCGGCTCCCCGAAGAAAAGGCCCGCGAGTGCGGGCCTTTTTTATTCTCGGGCGCAATGCATGCGCCGCATCGTCAGGCGTACGCCAATTCATCCAGCGCGCTTTAATTCCACGCCGATTTCCGTGATGCGCTTCATCCCCGCGGCAAGCGCTTCGCGCGATGTATGCACCGAATAGGGGCCAAGCACAAGTTCGTGCGGATGCTTCACCGCCGAACCGAGCAGGAAATCGCAATCGCCCCGCGAGCGAAACTGCAGCGGTCCGTTGCCTTCTTCGAAGACGGCCAGTTCGCGCTTCAATGCCTCGCCGCTCACTTCCAGCACGCCGGATGTAGCGAAGGCCCAGGCGATGTTGTGCGGCCCGGGCGGCTGGTAGGTCCAGGCGTCGCCGTCCTTCAGGCAAACGCGCAAATAATTGCCGTCGAAGGGCACCTTGAGTGTCGCGATCGCGTTTTCATGCGAGCCGAACAGCACGGTCACCGGTCCGGTCTTGGGCACCTGACCCGGCTCGATGAATTCCGCCGACGGCTCGGCCTGTTCCAGCGACGGCGGCAGGGAAATCCAGAGTTGGAACCCCCGTATCGGGTCATGCCCCAGCGGTCGCGCCCGATGCCGGATTCCGCCGCCCGCAATCACCCATTCGAGGCCGCCACGATGCACCCGATCGATCCGGCCGGTGGATGTCTCGTGTTCCGAATCGGAAGTGAACGGCGAGGTGAGAGTGGCAATGCCCGAGTGCGGATGAAATCCGAATTGCGGGCCGGCCCCGGCGGGCGCCTCGATGAAGTCGAGAAACACGAAGGGCTTGGTGAGTTGCCCGATGTCGCCGGGGCTGATCAGTCGGGTGATCGGTCCGTGCCGTTGGCCGGGCGATTTGAGGACGATTTTTCTGCTCATTGTCCAAGGCTCGGTGGGATAGAGGCATGCGACATGCCGGTCCCCGGATTACTCCGGCTGGATTCCGGCGGTAGTCACGATTTTCCTGAAGACTTCGGTATCGGCGCGAATCGATGCGGCGAATTCATCCGGACTTGCTTCGCCGGTCAGATCGTACCCCGCCGCCTCGAGGCGCTGCCTGAGCGCGTCCGGCTTGAGAGACTGACGCAGCGCCGTGTTCATCCGCTCGACGATCGCCCGGGGCAGCCTCGCCGGTCCGAGCACGCCCATCCACAAGGCCGGGACGGCAAAGCCGGGAATCGTCTCGCCAATCGTGGGAATCTCCGGCGAACCGCGGGATCGGTTCGCTTCGACCATCCCGAGCACACGCAGCTTGCCGGTACGCATATGCGGAAGGAGCGTGGGTGCCCCAAGAATAACGATCGGCAACTGGCCGCCCATGACATCGGTGAGCGCCAGTCCGCCACCCTTGTAGGAGACGTGCTCGAGGTCGAGTCCGGTCGTCTGCGCAAGCAGCAGTCCCGCGAGATGGAGATTGCTGCCTGACCCCGGCGTTCCGTAGAACAGCTTGCCCGGGCGTTTTTTTGCATAGTCGATCAGTTCCCGGACCGACGTCACCTGCATCGACGGGCTGACCGCGATGGCGCTCGGCACCGCGCCGAGATGGGCGATCGGGGTGAAGTCCTTGTGGCTGTCGTAGGGTACGTTCCGGGTAAAGAACGGCAGGGCATAGTGGATGACGGTGGTCAGCAGCAACGTGTACCCGTCTTCGGGCGCTTTCGCGACGACGACCGTCCCGATCGTCGTATTGCCGCCGGGGCGATTGTCGATGAGAACCTGCTGCCCGAGTATCTCGCGCAGTTCCTGGCTGATGCTGCGGCCCATCGTGTCCATGATCCCGCCGGCCGGATAAGGCACCACGAGACGGATGGGTTTGGACGGGAAGCCTTGCGCGCCTGCCGAGCAAGGCAGGGCGAGCGCAAAGGCAAGCAGAACGATCCAAAGACGCATTTCTGTTCCTCCTTGCCGGACGCATCGCGGGTCGCATTAACTGCGTCGCCCGTATCGTGCGCCGTTGTTGCCCTGAAGCCGACCGGCGTCAGGGGCGGATGCGGATTGGATTACATCACAGGCATCAGTCGTCTTTCAGAAGGGCCTCGCACCCGGCACGCTTGGCCCAGTATTCCCAGGAGCGCAGCATCGCGGGGGAGGTCGGGTCCAGCGCCCCCCCGAGTTCGATTTCGCGCTTGGACAGCGGCTTGAACGGCCCGAGACGCGACGCCTCGCTTTGCACCGCGGCGTTGACCGGCAGGTACACCGCCATCCAGAGCGCCTGGATCAGGGTTTTTCCCGCGGCGGTGAAGCCGTGGCCGCGCATCAGCGAGATGCTGTAGGGGCCGAGACGCTTCGCAAGACTGCGTCCCTGGTCCGGATTGACAACGAGCAGGTTGGTGTCGCCGAAATCGTCGGCGATATCCCAGATCGGAATATGCGTGCCGAGGATCGCGCCAACGTGGATCACCGGCTGCAGCGGCGTGGACGAGATGGAGTAGGGCAGCACGCTCTGGGCGTGGCTATGGACCACTGCCATGATTTCGGGGCGGGATTCGAACACACCGCCGTGGATGAAGCGCTCGAGGTAGGGCGGGCGCTTGTCGTCGCCCACCACCTTGCCGTCGAGTGAGAACTGCATGATGTCCTCCGGTTCGACCAGCTCCGGGCTGCGCGAGCGCGACAGCAGGAAGCGGTCGGGATGCTCCGGATGCCGCAGGCTGATATGACCGTAGGCGTCGACCACGCCTTCGTTGGCGAGAATGCGGTTGGCGATCACGAGATCGCGGATGGCGCGGGTGAGTTTGTCCATTGTTGTTTTCTCCTCTTTGGGGTTGATCAGGTCTTCGGCTGTTCCAGCGTGGTGTGCGCAAAGAGTTCTGCGATCTCCACCTTGCGAAGCGACGTGCCGTGTTCGTGCGCGTAGCGCAGCATCGGCTCGAGGGTCTTGCGGTTGGCTTCCACACCGTAGGGCCAGAAATCGTCGCCGATCAGGGCGCGCGCCTCCTGCGCCGCACTCACCACCCATGGAAGGCCGATCTTGAGGGCTGCGGTATGGAAAAACTCCGCCTGCGAGATGCGTTTGGCCTCGTTGTAGGCCTTGTAGAGGCTGGCGGCGAGCCAGGGATGCTTTTCGTGGATGTCGTTGCGGATGCCAAGCGCATGCATGATCGGGAAGATGCCGGTGCGGCGGAAATAGTCTTTTTCGACTGTCTCGAAGTCCTCGAACATCCGCTTCACCGGCGTCTTGCCGTCGCGGTAGAACACCGGCGTGCGCGCGCTGATGACCGCATCCAGCTTGCCTTCGGCGAGCAGCTGGTTGAGGGTTTCGTTCTGGCCGATCGGCTCAAGGGGGAAATCACGGGGCAGATTGAGCGGGTACTTGTCCTTGCGGCCGGGCTGCTCCTGGCCGCCCTGGCGCCACAGGATGTCGGTCGGGCTGACGCCGTGGTCGTCCTGCAGCATGCCGCGCGCCCAGAGCACCGCGGTCATCTGGAATTCCGGCACGCCCACCTTCTTGCCCTTCAGGTCCGCAGGGGTATTGATGCCGCGGTCGCTGCGAATGTAGATCGCCGAATGGCGGAACATGCGCGACAGAAAAACCGGCACGCCCACATAGGGCGCGGTGCCGCGCGACACCGCGTTGATGTACGGACTGAAGCCGATTTCCGAGACTTCGAATTCGCGGTTGAAGTAGGCCCGGTGAAAGCACTCTTCGGGGGAAAGCGGGAAGTAGTTCACCTCGCAGCCTTCGATCGGGACGCGGCCGTCCATGATCGGCCGTACGCGGTCGTAGTCCCAGGTGGAGACGGTGATCTTGAGTTTGCTCATGGTCCTGCGCGTAGTCCTGTTCCGGGTGGGGATGAGTGGTGACAAGGGGTCAGGACGCGGATCGTACCGCACCCCGTCCGGGTACCGCATCAGCGTACAATATGCGGGTTTTTCCGACCCGATTTACTTCCGATTCTCTGCGGGAATCTCCATGGCAACCAAATCAGCAAAAAAGACTGCAAAAAAGACGGTAGTCGCAAGATCCGGCGGCAACGCTGCGCTCGTCAAACAGCTTGCGGATCGCATCCGCATCGCCCACGACACCGGTGTCGCGACCGACCCGATCCGTGACGCGCTCACGCCGGGCGATGTCGCCACCGCGTACGCGATACAGGCGATCAACACGAAATACTGGGTGAAGCAGGGCAGGCGGCTGATCGGCCGCAAGATCGGCCTCACCTCCAAATCCGTGCAAAAGCAGCTCGGCGTCGATCAGCCCGATTACGGCATGCTCTATGCCGACATGACCTTCGGCGACGGCGAGGAAGTGCCGCTCGCGCGCGTGATGCAGCCCAAGGTCGAGGCGGAGATCGCGCTGGTGCTCGATCGTGACCTCACCCAAAAGGATCTCGCGATTTCGGAACTGATTTCGGCGGTGGCCTATGCGGTGCCCGCGATCGAGATCGTCGGCAGCCGCATCGCCAACTGGAACATCAAGATCCAGGACACGATCGCGGACAACGCGTCCTCGGGCCTGTTCGTGCTCGGCAACGAACCGAAGAAGCTCGAAGGTCTCGACCTGCGCCTGTGCGGCATGGTGATGGAGCGCCGCGGCGACCAGATTTCGCTCGGCGCGGGTGTCGCCTGCCTCGGCAATCCTCTGATCGCCGCGCTCTGGCTTGCGCGCACCATGGTGGATGTGGGCGCACCGCTCAAGGCGGGCGATGTGATCATGAGCGGCGCGCTCGGCCCGATGGCCGCGGTGAGCCCCGGTGATGTGATCGACGTGCGGATCTCGGGCCTCGGCTCGGTGCGCACCGTCTTCGGCAACTAAGGAGAACGATCTTGGCAGACATTCAGGCACTCGCCGCGACCGTCGACGACGCGGCGCGCAAGGCGACGGCGATTCCCCAGCTGTCGTCGCATACCACGATGAACATGAACGACGCCTATGCGGTACAAAAGGCGTCGATCGGCCGAAGGATCTCGCGCGGCGAGAAGCGCGTTGGCATCAAGATGGGCTTCACCAGCCGCGCGAAGATGATCCAGATGGGTCTCTCCGACATGATCTGGGGCCGGCTCACCAGCGGCATGATCCTCGAGGAAGGCGCGCCGATCTCGATCTCGAAGTATGTGCACCCGCGGATCGAGCCGGAAATCGCCTTCCTGCTGAAGTCCGAACTGGTCGGCAACGTGACCTCGCTGCAGGCACTCGCCGCGGTGGAGGCGGTGGCGCCGGCGATGGAACTCATCGACTCGCGCTACGAGAAATTCAAGTTCTCGCTCGAGGACGTGGTGGCGGACAACTCCTCCTCGTCGGGTTTTGTCACCGGTGCCTGGCACAAGCCGGACCTCGATTTCTCGAACCTGGGGCTGGTTCTGTCCTTCAACGGCAAGCCGATGCTGATCGGCTCCACCGCTGCGCTGCTCGGGCATCCGCTGCGCTCGCTGGTGGCGGCGGCACGGTTTGCGGCCGAGGCGGGCGAGCCGCTGCAACCCGGATGGATCGTGATGGCGGGCGGCGCAACCGCGGCGGAAGCCCTCGCGCCGGACACCTTTGTCGAGATGGAGATGCAGCATCTCGGGCGGGTGGCGTTCTCGGTGAAGGCCTGAGCGCAGGCGCGACACAATCCGGCGCACGCGCGCGACACAATACGGTGCAGGCGCGCGACAAAATTTTCTGGAGAAACGAATGACCAAGGACGCAAAGGTGGCGGTGGCGATCATCGGCTCGGGCAACATCGGCACCGACCTGATGATCAAGGTGATGCGCAAGTCCAAACACCTGACGATGGGCGCGATGGTCGGAATCGACGCGGCATCCGACGGGCTCGCCCGTGCGGCGCGCCTGAACGTGCCGACCACGCACGAGGGCATCGACGGCCTGGTGAAGCTGCCCAATTTCAAGGACATCAAGATCGCGTTCGACGCGACCTCCGCCGGCGCGCACGCGAAGCACAACGAAGTGCTGCAGAAGCACGGCATCCAGGTGATCGATCTCACGCCCGCCGCGATCGGCCCGTACGTGATTCCGGTGGTGAACCTGAACGAGCACCTCGACAGTCCGAACATCAACATGGTCACCTGCGGCGGCCAGGCGACGATTCCGCTGGTGTATGCGGTGTCGCGCGTCGCCAATGTGCATTACGCCGAGATCGTCGCGTCGATTGCGAGCAAGTCCGCCGGACCCGGCACCCGTGCGAACATCGACGAATTCACCGAAACCACCTCGAAGGCGATCGTCAAGCTCGGCGGGGCGGCTCGCGGCAAGGCGATCATCGTCCTGAATCCTGCGGAGCCGCCGCTGATCATGCGCGATACCGTCTATGTGCTGGCCGAGGAGGGCGCGAACGAGGACGCGATCCGCAAGTCGGTGGACGAGATCGTGGCGCAGGTCGCGGGCTATGTCCCCGGCTACCGGCTCAAGCAGCGGGTGCAGTTCGAGAAGGTGCCTGCGGACAGCCCGATGAACATACCCGGCGTCGGCCTGAAGCATGGCGTGAAAGTATCCATCTATCTCGAGGTCGAAGGCGCAGGCCACTACCTGCCCGCCTACGCCGGCAACCTCGACATCATGACCTCGGCGGCGCTTGCCGCGGCCGAGCGCCTGGCCGAACGCAAGTTCGCGCTGGCAGCGTAATTCGGACGATCAAGGAGAACACGCATGACAAAGAAGAAGGTTTATATCTCCGATGTGACGCTGCGCGACGGCCAGCATCCGCGCCGTCACCAGTACACCCTGACGCAGGTCACCGCGATCGCCAAGGCATTGGACGAGGCGAAGGTCGATTCGATCGAGATCTCGCACGGCGACGGTCTTGCAGGTTCGAGCTTCAACTACGGTTTCGGCCTGCACACCGACGTGGAGTGGATCGAAGCGGTGGCGGCGGTGGTCAAGCATGCGCAGGTCGCGACGCTGCTCATCCCCGGCATCGGTACCTTGCATGATCTGGACGCCGCCTACAAGGCGGGCGCCCGCACGGTCCGCGTTGCCACCCACTGCACCGAAGCCGACATCTCGCGCCAGCACATGGAACACGCGCGCAAGCTCGGCATGGACACCGTCGGTTTCCTGATGATGGCGCACATGGTTACGCCGCAGAAGCTTGCCGAGCAGGCGAAACTGATGGAATCCTACGGCGCGCATTGCGTGTACGTCACCGACTCCGGCGGCGCGATGCTGATGAACGATGCGCGCGACAAGACCCGTGCGCTGCGTGATGCCCTCAAGCCGGAGACCGAGATCGGCGTTCACTGCCACCACAACCTGTCGCTCGGCGTGGCCAATTCCATCATCGCGATGGAAGAGGGTGCCTACCGGATCGACGCATCGCTCGCCGGCATGGGCGCGGGCGCGGGCAACACGCCGCTTGAAGTGCTGATCGGCGTGATGGACCGCATGGGCATCGAGCACGGCTGCGACCTGAAGAAACTCATGTACGCGGCCGACGACCTGGTGCGTCCGCTGCAGGACCGTCCGGTGCGCGTGGACCGCGAGACGCTCGCGCTCGGTTACTCGGGCGTGTACTCGAGCTTCCTGCGCCATGCGGAGTCTGCCGCCGAACGCTACGGCATCCCGACCTTCGACATCCTTGCCGAACTCGGCAAGCGGCGCATGGTCGGCGGCCAGGAAGACATGATCGTGGACGTGGCGCTTGATCTGGTGAAAGAGC
>CAMBSA010000069.1 GCA_945869935.1 Bordetella parapertussis
CAGTAGGATCCGGATCGAGCTCGCCAACGGGGACTCATCGGTCACGGAATTCGTGTTCGCGCACGAGTACCCGCCGGCAAAGATCGGCGTCGATACGCTCTACCACGACAGGAAACGACCGTCGCGCGTGCTGTTGCCAATAAGGGCTGCGTCAACCCCGGCGCCTTCAGCCCGGGCCACGTCAGAGTAGCAGCAAGCACGCAGCCCGCTGCTCGCACCCGTCTACTTCGCGGCAGCGGCTCCGATCGCGGGCAAGCCCTC
The DNA here is from genome assembly GCA_945869935.1 of Bordetella parapertussis. Classification (GTDB taxonomy): domain Bacteria; phylum Pseudomonadota; class Gammaproteobacteria; order Burkholderiales; family SG8-39; genus CAMBSA01. The sequence continues at coordinate 262 of CAMBSA010000069.1, forward strand.
GCGCACCGTGTCCTCGGACCAGCCGCCACCGAGCGCCTTCATCAGATCCACTGTTGCCGACAGCCGGCTCTGGCGGTTGCGCAGCAGCGCGAGCTCGGCATCGTTCGCGGTGCGTTGAGCATCCAGCACTTCGAGATACGCCGAATAGCCCGCCTCGTAACGCAGGCGTGCGAGGCGCAGCGTGCTGCGTGCCACGGCGGCACGCGCGTCGAGGTCCTCCTCGTTTGCGGTGGTCTGCTGCAAATTGGAGAGTGCATCCGCGACTTCGCGGTAGGCCGACTCGGCCGCCTTCTGGTAGTTGCCGAGCGATTGCCGCTGCCGCGCCTGCGCCGCATCCGATCTCGCCTGCAGGCGCCCGGCGTCGAAGATCGGCAGGGCGAGCCCGAACCCGAGCGACCAGATGCCCGCGCCGCTGCTGGTGAGCGTGGACAGCGCGCGACTCTCCGCACCGAGATTTCCGGTGAGCGAAATGGTGGGCATCATCGCCGCCTTCGCGATTCCGATCTGCGCGTTGGCGGCGACGAGCTGTTGCTCGGCCTGGCGCACGTCCGGCCGGCGCTCGAGCAGCGTCGAAGGCAGGCCGGCGGGCGGCATCGGCGGCACCGGCAGGGCGGCGAGCGTGCCCGGCGCGACGGCGAGATCGGGACGCCCGGTGAGCACGCCGAGCTGGTGCTCGACCAGCAGACGCTGGCGCCGCAGCTCGGTGAGCTGGGACGAGGCATCGCGGAACGCGAGTTCCGTCTGGTTCACGTCGAGGTCCGAAGCAAGGCCGCCGCGCGCCCGCGCACGGACCAACTCGCGCGACTCGGCGCGGCTCTTCAGCGTCTGCCCGGTGACTGTGATCTGCGCATCGAGCGAACGCAGCGAGAAGTACGATTGTGCGGTGACCCCGGCGAGGGATAGCGCAACCACCTCGCGCGCATATCGCGAGGCCAACGCGAGTCCCCGCGCGGACTCCGCATTGCGCCGCAGGCGCCCCCAGAAATCCACCTCGAACGAGGTCGATGCGGTGACGCGCAGGTTGTTGCGAATGATCGGCGAGGTCGAGGGCACCGGGACGGCCGTGCGCGTGCTGACGCCGGTTCGCGATCCGGTGGTGCCGAAGTCCACCGGCGGGAGGAACGCGGCGCCCGCTTCGCGCAGGTTGGCGTCGGTCTCCTCGATGCGCGCGGTCGCGATGCGAATGTCGGCGTTGCGCGCGAGTGCCGCGGCGACGAACTCGTCAAGCACCGCATCGTTGTACAGCTTCCACCATTGCGCCTGAATCGAAACCGCCGGGCCCGATGCTTCCGCGCCGGGAAACGCCCCGGGCAGCGCGGATTGCGGACGTTGGTAATCCGGGCCGAGCACGGTGCAGCCCGCAGTAAGCGCCACGAACGCCGCCATCGGCAATGACAGCCGACGCGCGATCATTTCAGCCCCCCGGATTCCTCGCCGCCGGGCTCCTCCCCAGTATCCGGCGGCGATTCGGTGGGATTGATCTTCTTTGCGCGGTGCCGCGAAAGCAGTTCGAAGAACATCGGAATGAACAGCGTCGCGACGAAGGTCGCGACGATCATGCCGCCAAGCACACCGGTGCCCATCGATCGGCGCGCACCCGCGCCCGCGCCCGAGGCCATCGCCAGCGGCAGCACACCGAACATGAAGGCAAGCGAGGTCATCACGATCGGCCGGAAGCGCTGGCGCGCCGCCTCTATCGCCGCTTCCGCCGCGCCCATGCCCTGCTCCATGTTCTGCGCGGCGAATTCCACGATCAGGATCGCGTTCTTTGCCGCAAGCCCGATCAGCGTCACCAGGCCGATCTGGAAGTAGATGTCGTTGCTCATGCCGCGGAACAGCACCGCGAGCAGCGCACCGAGCATCGCGAAGGGCACCGCGAGCAGCACCGCCACCGGCAGGGTCCAGCGTTCGTACTGGGCGGCGAGGATCAGGAACACCATCACCAGCGCAAGCCCGAAGGCGAGCATCGACGATGATCCGGTCCGCTTCTGCTGGAACGCCGCGCCCGTCCACGCCACGAAGTAGCCCGGCGGCAGGGTTTCCTTCGCCACCCGCTCCACCGCATTGATCGCCTCGCCCGAGCTCAGGCCGGGTGCCGCGCCGCCGATCACCTTCGCCGAGAGAAAGCCGTTGAAGCGGTCGAGCTGGTCGGGGCCGACAATCGACCTGGTGCGGATCACGCTCTTCAACGGGATCATCTCGCCGGTCGCCGCCGCGCGCACATAGATGCCGCCAAGATCCTCGGGCTTCGCGCGGAACGGCGCATCGGCCTGAAGCTGCACGCGATAGGTGCGGCCGAACTTGTTGAAGTCGTTCACGTACAGCGCCCCCATCGTCGCCTGCAGCGCATCGAATATGTCGCTCACCGGAATGCCCTGCGCGATCGCCTTCTCGCGGTCCACTTCCACAAAGAGCTGCGGCACCGTCGGACGATAGAAGCTGTTGACGCCGGCAAGCTCGGGCTGCCTGCGCAGTTCCGCCACAAAACGCTGGTTCACTTCGGCGAGCTTCTTCGGGTCGCCGTCGGCGCGGTTCTGCACGAAGGCCTCGAAGCCGCCCGAGGAACCGAGGCCGCGGATCGCGGGAGGCGCGAAGCTGATGACCAGTCCCTCGCGGATCGCCGCCCCCTTGGCAAACAGGTACTTCACCACGTCATCCGCGGTTTCCTTGCGCTCCTCCCAGGGCTTGAGCGTGATGAAAATCGTCGCCGCGTTGGACTTGTTGCCCCCGCCGATCAGGTCGAAGCCGTTGATGAGCAGAACGTTCTGTACCGCGGGATGCTCCGAGAGGATCTTCTGCACCCGCGATCCGACCGCCCCGGTGCGCGGCAGGCTCGCGCCGTCGGGCAGGGTGATTGCGCCGAACACATAGCCCTGGTCCTCGATCGGAACGAAACTCGTGGGAATCTTCTGCAGCAGCCACACCGCGCCGCCCACCACGCCGGCGAACGCGAGCAGGCCGAGCAGCGCAAAGCGGATCACGCCGCGCACGCCCCCGGTGTAGCTCGCGGTGAGCCAGGCGAAGGCGATGTTGAAGGGGCGGAACAGCACCGGCTCCTTGTGTTGGGGTTTCAGCAGCAGCGCGCAAAGTGCGGGAGTGAGCGTGAGCGCGACCACGCCCGAGATCGTGACCGAGGTCGCGATCGTGACCGCGAACTGCTTGTAGAGCTGGCCCGCCAGGCCGCCAAGGAAGGCCACCGGCACGAACACCGCGCAGAGCACAAGAACGATCGCCACGATCGCGCCCGACACCTCCTGCATCGACTCGACCGCCGCCTCGCGCGGGCTGAGCTTCTTCTCCGCCATCAGGCGCTCGACGTTCTCCAGCACCACGATCGCGTCGTCCACCACGATGCCGGTGGCAAGCACGATCGCAAACAGCGTGAGCGTGTTGATCGTGAAGCCGAAGATATACAAACCCGCAAAGGCGCCGATCAGCGCCACCGGCACCGCGATGAACGGGATCAGCGTGGCACGCCAGCTCTGCAGGAACACGAACACCACCAGCAGCACCAGCACCGCGGCTTCGAGCAGGGTTTTGATCACCTCGCGGATCGACGCCTGCACGAATTTCGTGGTGTCGAACGGGATGACATAGCCCACGCCGGCGGGAAAGGACAGCGCGACATCGTCCATCGCGCGGCGCACCGCTTCGGCCACCGCGAGCGCATTCGCCCCCGACTGCAGGTACACGCCCGCGCCGATGGTCGGCTCGCCGTTGAGCGTGCTGAACTGGTCGTAGTTGAGCGCGCCGAGTTCCAGCCGCGCCACATCCTTCAGCCTGAGCACGCCCGCGGTGCCGGAAGAACGCACGATGATGTTGCCGAACTCCTCCGGCTCGACCATCCGGCCGGCGGCGGTCACGGTGTAGATGATGGCCTGGTCCGCCGATGCCGGCTGCTGGCCGATCTTGCCCGCGGCGAACTGCGCGTTCTGAGATCGGATCGCCGTCGCGATGTCGCCGGTGGTAACCCCAAGCTGCGCCATCCGGTCGGGCCTGAGCCACACCCGCATCGAGTAATCGCGCGCACCGAAGATCGAGGCGTCGGCCACGCCAGGCACGCGCTTGATCGCATCGAGGATGTTGACCGTGGCGTAGTTGGACAGGTACAGCGTGTCGTAGCGCGGATCAGACGACCTAAGCGACACCACCATCAGGATGTCGCTCGAGCGCTTTTGCACCACCACGCCGGTGCGCCGCACTTCGTCGGGCAGGCGCGGCTCGGCAATCTTCACCCGGTTGTTCACCGTCACGGTGGCGAAGTCGATGTTGGTGCCGACCTCGAAGGTGCAGGTGACGGTGAGCGAGCCGTTGGAGGACGCGGTGGACTGGTAGTAGATCAGCCCTTCCACGCCGGAGAGCTGCTCCTCGATCGGTGCGGCCACGGTGCGCGCAAGCGTCTCGGCGCTCGCGCCGGGATAGGTGGCGGTGATCGTGACCGTGGGCGGCGCGATCTCGGGGTATTGCGCGATCGGCAGCACCTGCGAGGCTACAAGGCCCGCGAGCGTGATGATGATCGCGATGACCGATGCGAATATCGGCCTGCGTATGAAAAAGCGCGACATGGTCCGCGCCTACTTCTTCGCGGCGTCGGTGGACGGACTCGACTTCGCTTCGGCACCTCCGCCCTTGGCCGCGCCCTCTTGCGGCGCCTCCGCCGGCTTGATCACCGTGCCGGGCTGCACTCGCAGCAGATTGTCCGCGACGATACGATCGCCGGCGGACAAGCCTTCGAGAATCGTCCAGTCGGAGCCCACCCATTCGCCCACGCGGACCGGACGGATCGCCGCCTTGCCCTCGGCATCGAGCGTGAACAGGAAGTGGCCGCGCTCGTTCTGCAGCACCGCGGTCTGCGGCACGAGGAACACGCGGTCGCGGTAACCCGCGATCACCCGGACACGAACGAAATCACCCGGCAGCAGACGCTGCGTCGGGTTGGCGAACTCGGCGCGCAATTCCTGCGTGCCAAGACGGACATCCACCTGCGAGGCGGCAAAATTGAGTTTGCCCTTCACCGGATAGGGAGATCCGTCGGCGAGCCGGAGTTCGACTTCGGTGGCACCGCCGCGGCCAAGCCGCGCACCCGGCACCTTCGCCAGATCGGTGGCCGACAGGCTGAAGCGCACCCAGATCGGCTGGATCTGGTAGATGCTGGTGAGCAGGCTGTCGGTGCCCGCGGTGATCAGGCTGCCTTCGGAGCGCACCGCGCGTCCGCTCACGCCGGTGACCGGCGCGGCGACACTGGTGTAGGACAGATTCAGTTCCGCCTGCTTCACGTTGGCTTCGGCCACCTGCAGCGTGGCGTTGGATAACTTCAGCCCGGAACCCGCATCGTCGAACTCCTTCTGGCTGATCGCGCGCTGCGCGGCAAGATCCTTCAGGCGGCCCGCCTCGCGCGTTGCCTGCTCGTTGCGCGCGCGCTCCTGCGCGAGCTGCGCCTTCGCCTGCGCGAGCGCGATCTCGAACGGCTCGCGGTCGATCTGGAACAGCACCGATCCCTCGCGCACCAGGTCGCCTTCGTTGTAGCTGCGCTTTTGCAGGATGCCGGTGGCACGCGAGCGCACCTCCACCTGCTTCGATCCTTCGGTCTGTCCGACCGCTTCGAGAACGATCGGCACGCGTTGCGGCGACACCTGCATGATTTTCGCGGTCACCGGTCCGCCGGGTCCCTTGCCCGGGCCGCCCGGTCCCTTGGACTGGGCGGGCGCACCGCTTTTGGCCGCCGCCCCTTTGTCACCCCCACCCTTGTCGCCGCCGCCCTTGTCGCTGCTGTCCCGACCGCACGCGGCGAGCGCCGCAGCAATGATCATCATCGCAAGCAGTCGGCAAACCCCTGCCGTGCGCGCGGGGGATACAAACACGCCCCGCGCGCTGGCGCGGGTTAGCGGGCTTTGTTTCGTGCAAAAGGAAATCGAGGCAGTCGAGGCCATGGGGGGGAGTCCGCAGGGGAATCAGGGAAAAGGAGGAATGAATGTTACGAAAGCAGTATACATACCACCCCGGCAATGAAATATTTCCCGTGGGTAAAGTCAGGGGAGCGACAGCGCTCGCCGCCTCTTTCTGCGATGATGCCCGCATGAGTACGCCCCTGCCGCGCCGGCGCTCGCTGCTGCGGGCGATCGCGATTTCACCCCTGCTCGCCGCCGCGCCTTTCGCCTCGAGTCCCGCCATGGCAGCCGACGCCCCGCTGCTGAAACGCACCCTCCCGAAGACCAAGGTATCGCTGACCGCGGTCGGCCTCGGCACCTGGCAATCCTTCGATGTCGCGGGTGAGCCCGCGCAGCGCGCCGAAGCGGTGCAGGCGCTCAGGCGCTTTGCCGAGCTCGGCGGCGAACTGGTGGACAGCTCGCCGATGTACGGCAGCTCGGAAGCGGTACTCGGCGAGGCGGCAGAGGAACTCAATCTCCACAAGAAACTCTTTCTTGCCACCAAGGTCTGGACGCCCGGCCGCACCGAAGGCGTACGCCAGATGGAGACGTCGCTGCGGCGCATGCGGGTATCGCTCAAGGGACCGCTCGACCTGATGCAGGTGCACAACCTGGTGGATGTTGGCAACCATCTTGCGACGCTCGCCGCCTGGAAAAAGGAAGGCCGGGTGCGCTATGTCGGCATCACCCACTACACCGCGAGCGCGCACGCCGAACTCGAGCGCATGTTGCCGCGGGTGGATTTCCTGCAGGTGAACTACTCGCTTGCCGAACCGCAGGCAGGCACCCGCCTGCTGGCTGCGGCCGCCACCGCAGGCGTGGCAGTGATCATCAACCGGCCCTTCGCCGAAGGCGAGATGTTCGCCCGCGTCAAGGCCAAGCCGCTTCCCGACTTCGCGGGCGAGATCGGCTGCACGAGCTGGGCGCAGGTGTTCCTCAAATGGATACTTGCGAACCCGGCCGTCACCTGCGTGATACCCGGAACACGCAGCGCGACACACGTCGCCGACAACCTGGGCGCGGCGCGCGGTGTGTTGCCGGATGCCGCGATGCGAAAGCGCATCGAAGCCGCGTTCGGCTGAATGCTCCCAAGGGGACTGTCCCCTTCCTTTGAATTCAGGCGGCGATTGCCTCGAGGTTGGTGTCGAATCCCTTGGCGGTGCCGAGCTTCACCACCGGCCCCCTCAGCAGTTCCTGCCAAAGCAGCGAATCCATCGCGAGATGCAGCGGATGGTCCTGGATGGTGAGTGCGATGAAGCCCTGCTCGCGCGAGCCGTGGTTGTGCACCGCCCAGCCCGGCGCGGAGAACTGCAAATCGCCCGTCCCCCATTCGACGCGCTTACCCGCCGCCGTGCTCTTGCCCTGGCCACACATGTAGTAATTGATCGAAGCCGAGGTATGATGATGCGGCTGATCGATCTTGCCCGGCGGCAGCTTGGCGATGGTCGCAAAGTGAAACGGCGTCGTGCCCATCCTCCTACCGGTGGTCGGGTTGTAGAGCAGGTAAAGGTGACGCCCGGTGTACTTAAGGAATCGCAGATCAAGTCCAATTTCGAGGCTTGAAGG
>CAMBSA010000070.1 GCA_945869935.1 Bordetella parapertussis
AGATCACGCCGGTGAAGCCCTTCACCGTGTCGCGGATCGCCTCGACCTCGCGGATCACCGAGTCTTCCGAGCGGCTCTGGATGATCCGGCCTTCGTGCTCGGTGATCGAGCAGAAGGTGCAGCCGCCAAAGCAGCCGCGCATGATGTTGACGCTGAAGCGGATCATTCCCCAGGCGGGAATTTTCGTGCTGCCGTCGTGCCGGCCGTTCTCGTCGGCGTAGGACGGGTGGGGCGCGCGCGCATAGGGCAGGTCGAACACGTGATCCATTTCCGCCGTGGTGAGCGGAATCGGCGGAGGCGTGACCCACACATCGCGCGCGGTGCTGCCTTCGCCGTGCGCCTGCACCAGCGCCCGGGCATTGCCCGGGTTGGTCTCGAGGTGCAGCACGCGATTGGCGTGCGCGTACAGCACCGGATCGCTGCGCACCTTTTCGTAGGCGGGCAGACGGATGACGGTGCGATCGCGCGCGGGGACTTTCGCGCGGCCTGCGAGTTTCGGGTTTGGCATGAACGTGAGCGGCTTCGCGCCGGAGCTTGTCGCGCCTGCGGTTTCCGCCTCGCAGCTTGTCCCCTGTTCGTTTGCCTGTTCCGAAATCAGCATGTAGGGATTGACGTGCGATTCCACCGGGCCGGGTTCGTCGATGCTGGTGGAATCGATCTCGGTCCAGCCCTCCGGTGTTTCGCGGCGCACGAAGGCAGTGCCGCGCACATCGGTGATGTGTGCTACCGGTTCCTTGGATGCGAGGCGGTGGGCGATCTCGATGATCGCTCGTTCGGCGTTGCCGTAGAGCAGCAGGTCGCACTTCGCGTCTATCACCACCGAGCGCCGGACCTTGTCCTGCCAATAGTCGTAGTGCGCGATCCGGCGCAGCGAGCCTTCGATACCGCCGAGGATTATCGGCACATCCTTGTACGCCTCGCGGCAACGCTGCGAGTACACCACCGCCGCGCGATCAGGGCGCCTGCCGCCGACGTCACCCGGCGTGTAGGCATCGTCCGATCGGATCTTCCGGTCCGCGGTGTAGCGGTTGATCATCGAGTCCATGTTGCCGGCGGTGACGCCGAAGAACAGGTTCGGACGTCCGAGCGCCTTGAGTGGTTCGGCGCTCTGCCATTCCGGCTGCGCGATGATGCCGACGCGAAACCCCTGTGCCTCCAGCACCCGGCCGATCACCGCCATGCCGAAGCTCGGATGGTCGACGTAGGCGTCGCCGCTGATGATGATGATGTCGCAGCTGTCCCAGCCGAGCGCGTCCATCTCTGCACGGCTCATCGGGAGGAAGGGCGCGGTGCCAAAGCGCAACGCCCAGTACTTGCGGTAGCTGGTCAGCGGCTTTGCAGCGCGCGGAAAAAGGGAGACATCGGCGGGCGCGTTCATTGCAGTGCGTGGTGCGCCTAGGGTGAAGGGAAAGTGCGTCTATTTTAGGCGCTTCGGACCCCTTTTAGGCGCCGGGTCAACCCTGTCGAGTGCAAGGTCTTTGTCAGTGCGGCGATGTGGATTTTCCATGCGCGGCTGGACGCGAATGTCCTGCACACATCCCTCGGGGAGTGGGTCATGAAATCAGGTGGACATCGTTGGATCTTCTTGTCGACAGCGTGCCTGTTTGCCGTGAGTGCCGCGGGCGTTCAGGCTCAGACAGTGAAGATCACGCCGCCAGGCTCTCAGGCGGGCGAATACTGCGCGACCGACCGGGCGATGCTGTTCGAGGATCCGACGGGCGTGCGCATTCTCTACGACGCGGGGGCGTCAGTGGCGGGAGCGGGCGATCCGCGCCTCGGCGATGTGCATGTGGTGTTGCTGAGCCATGCGCACGGCCGGAGACGGTGAGCGCGCTGCCGGCGACCACTACCGGCGAGATCATCGCAGCGAAGAATTCGGCGATCATGACCGGGCTCGAGATGACCTCCCTGTTTGCCAAAAAGGTGGCAGGACAGGCGAAGGGCGTGCAGGTAACCACGGTATTCGCGGTGCACAGCAACAACGTCGTGCGCCCGATGCTCTCCGAGGCCGGCCGCACGCCGCTCGCGCTGGATGATCTTGTCGGCTATGTCGGGCATGCCAACGGGGTCGTACTCGCATTCACGAACGGCCTGCGCGTCTATCTTTCGGGCGACACCGGCATCATGAGCGAGATGAAAACCATCATCGGTGATTTTCAAAAGCCGAATCTCGCGATCATCAACCTCGGCGCAACCACCATGCCGTCCGAGGAGGCGGCTTATGCGGTGAACACGCTGATCCGCCCGGTAGCGGTGATTCCGTCGCATTCGAGCGAAGCCGCCACGGAGGGCGGAAAACTCAAGCCGGGCAGCCGGACCCAGGACTTCGTGCGCCTGGTCAAGGGGCGCAAGGTGCACCTTTCGCTCAGCGACCGCACCATGGAATTCGACGGCCGGGCGAAGTGCGTGTCGGGCTGCTGAGCGGCGGCGATTGACCCGGCTAGTTCAGGCAAGGGTCGTGGGGCGCGCGGCCTAGGCGCCCGGTTTGCCGAGCACTTCCGGGCGGACGTAGATTTGCCAGCGTCCGGGGCGTGAGGGCTGGTCCGTGTAGGCGGTGAGCTTGTCGGTGGCTTCACCGACGATTTGCGATGCGGTCACGCCCTGTTCCGCCAGGTAGCCGTCCAGTTCCTCGATGCTTCGCGAGAGGCTGCGCACGCCTTCGATGATGACCGAACTGGTCATTTCCACCGCGGACGCGCCCGCGAGCAGCATTCGCGCAACGTCAAAACCGTCACGGGCTCCGTTGGTGCCGATCATCGGCAGTTCGGGTCCCAGGGTCTGACGCGTGCGCGCGATCCAGCGGCAGGTGATCGGCAGACCCCAAGGGCCGCCGATCGCGCCCAGGGTTCCGAGCACGGGCGCGCGGGTTTCCAGATCCGGAACCATGGCAAGGTGCCGGTCAATGAAGCTGACCGCGTTTGCGCCGCCGTCCCGGGCGGCCTTGGCGAGCTGGGTCATGTCCTCGCCGTGCGGCAGTTTCATCCAGAGCGGCACTTTCAGGCGCTCGCGCAACCGCTTTGTAATCTCCTGCACGCTCGCGGGGTCGCGAACGAGCGAGATCGCGCCTTTTACCGCCTGCTCGCCGTGCACCGCGCCCGCCATGACTTCGATAATGCGAAGCCCGGCTTCCTGCATTTGTTCGGCCATTCGCACGCAACTGTCCAGATTGGCGAGACTGAGCTTGCCCACCACGTAGGAATCCATTGTTTTTGCTTCGGCATCCAGCCGAACGAGTTTCTCGAGCCAGGTGTCGAAGCTCTCCTGTTGCAGCCCGGAACGGGAAAACAGCATCGCGTCCTCCGGCGGATTCGATGTCCATTTGATCGGCCGCCAGCGGCTGTCCAGCAGGATGTAATCGGTGTGATTGAGTTGGCGCTTTGCCGCGTCGGTCTCGTTGGTGGATTTCGGGACGACCGCACCCACGCCGGCCTTCAGCGCCGCCCGGATGCCGTCTTCTGTGATCGTCGCCTCGCCCGAACCCGCGATGACCGGGTTCTTGAGTTTTACGTCGCCTACGGAGATTTCCAGTCTGCTCATGTCAATTTGCCTTTATTCCGGTGCGGGCGATGAGGTCTGCCCATCTGCGCAATTCCACCTGTATTCGTTGCCCGAACTGCTGCGGCGATCCGCCTTCCGGCTCGGCGCCAATGCTTGCCAGGCGTTCGAGCATTTCCGGTGAGGAGAGCGATTTCACCAGCACTGTGTTGATTCGCGTGACAACGTCCTGCGGCGTACCTTTCGGCACGACGATGCCCATCCATGAGCCCATATCATAGCCCTTGATGTCCTGCTCCTCGAGCGTGGGTGCATCGGGCATCAGCTTGGAGCGCTTTTGCGCAGTAATCGCGAGGACGCGTATTTTTCCGGACTGGACGAATGGCGCTGAACTCGGCGGCGAGTCGATAAGAACATCGGCGCGTCCGGCCGCCAGGTCCAGCAGCGCGGGCGCGCTTCCCTTGTAAGGGATATGCACCCACTTGATGCCGTTGGCTTCCTGAAAATATTCCCCGATCAGGTGCAGGACGCTCCCGCTTCCGGCCGACGCCATGTTCAGCTTTTCCGGTGTTGCCTTGGACAGCGCGATGAGTTCACGGACATTCGAGACCGGGAGATCCTGCCGCACCAGTATCGTGCCGGGTGTATTCGCAAACAGCACGACCGGATCAAGTTGCGTGAGCGGATCGAACTGGCGTTCCTTGTAGATCGTCGGACTCACGGTCAAGGGACCGGCCGAGCCCGCTGCGATCGTATAGCCGTCTGGCGCGGCCTTCGCCAGTTGGTCCAGCGCAATCAGGCCGCCCGCGCCAGGCCGGTTCTCGACGACGAACGACTGTCCCAGCGACGTGGACAACACCTGTGCCATTGTTCTCCCGACAATGTCGACCGAGCCGCCGGCGGCGAATGGAACGAGCACGCGCACCGGCTTGGCCGGATAGGCCTGGGCCGCGGCTCCGGTCGGCAAGCATGCCAGGAGCAGCGCAGCCAGCCACCAGCGGAATGTGCTCGAAGAAATCGTATTCATGGCGGTCCTTGACTGTTACTTGCGGTGGATTGGCCGGGTGGTCGCACGGGGATTCCTGGCATCACGCGGAGCATTGGCGAGTATCGTGAAGACCGATACGACGGTCAATCGGGAAAATTGCGCTGGAAATCCGGACCCGGCGTCGGGCAGCGCTTTCCCGGACCGATGGAACGCGGGCATGCACGGACCTTGTCCGGTATCCGGGCCCGTTCAGACAAAGTCGAACGCCCCTGCGACGTTGGCGGCCTTGAGTATCGAATGGAACTGGGACTCGAACATTTCGGTGCCGGAGACCCCTGTAGAAGGTTGTTCCTTGCGCGAAAACAGCGTCGAGCCGTCGCGCCCGACCGCCAGAACCTCTGCAATCGCGACATTCAGAGACGGAACTGCGATAAGGCGGGCGCGGCAGCGGTCGAGGCCGACGGTGGCAAGCGCGCAGGTGACCATGGTGTTGACGTTGCGCGGGTAGAGGGGGGCGATGCCGCGCACCGGCCCGTCGTAGACGACGGTCTCACCCGTGATCGATGCGGCATCGAATCCGCTTTCGGAAAAATCGATGTTGCGCGGATGCTTGCGGAAAGTGATTTCCACCCGCTCCCACATGTCGCGCCACTCGACAAGGCTGTCGCATCCGACCAGCGCACCGTGCGGCAGCAGGAGCCGGCGGCCGCTGCGTTTCGCCGTGGCGATGAGCTTTTCGCGCAAGGTGTCGTCGGCAAGCGCGGTGACCGACAGGGGAAGGTAGTCCGCACGCTCGAGGATCGCGGCACCGTAGGTGCGCGTGTAGTCAGGATGGGCCATTTCCACCACCAGATCGGGAGCCCGCGAGGCGAAATCCTCCATCCGATCGAGCACATGGCGTGGCTGGACGCCATCGAGCCGGTCGCGGCTGCGGTTGTGCACGAAGGCGATCTCAAGGCCGAGGCCGGGCTGCTCCTTTACGCGCCGATAGACGCCCGAGCCGATGAATCCGAATCCGATGAGTCCGATGCGTTTCATGTTTGCTTGTTTTCTGAAGGGATAAGGGATGCTACCAGCGCGCCGCAGCCGGTAAGATCGCGTCTGTCGTGAATCTCAAGGAACAGGACAGGCGTGAATCCGGTAGCGGGAACAGTTGCGGGAACTCTGTGTGAGCTGTACTACCGCTCCTGCAAATGGCGCGGACGGCTGGATTTTTTTGTTGATCCGGCAGAACGGGTGAACGGACATTCGGCCTGGGCGGGCAGTTCGCGTTTTGCCGAGGCACTCGCTTCACTGGGTGTACGCAAGGGCGAGGTCGTCGCGTTTCTCTGCAAGAGTTCGGCGCGTCACGCTATTGCGTGGTTTGGCACCACGCTTGCCGGCGCGGTCGCCTGCAGCATGCATGTGCGCGAGACGCCCGAGCGGCTTGGCGAGGCGCTTGCCTGGCTCGATGCAAAGGTGCTGGTGTTCGACCTGGATATGGAAGCGCTGGCACGCGCTGCGATCGCCGCGTCCGGGCGGGCGTTCGCGACGATCTGCACTGCCGATGGCAAGGCGTCGCCAGCGGGGAAGGGGTTGCACTGGAATACGCTTCCGGAGGGCGCATTGCCGCCCTGTCCCGAACCGTCCGATCTCGCGGCGGTGATTCTCTCCTCGGGATCCACCGGCCGGCCGAAGGGGGTGATGCACACGCAACGCTCGCTCACCGAGAACGCGAAGGCGGGACAGATCCTCTATGCGCAGGTGACGCCGCAGGACGCGGCACTGATCATGCTGCAGCCCTCGTTTGCGGCCTGGGTGAACGTGGTGCTCCCCTACGTGGGCGGCAAGGGGAAGATCGTGTTTGGCGGGGCATTCACGCCCAAGATATTTCTGGAACTGATGGAGCGCGAGCGCATCACCATGGCGCCCGCGGTGCCGACAATGTGGCGCATGGTGTTTGGCGAGGACGTATCGCGATACGATCTCTCGGCGATGAAAAACGTGTCGATCTCGGGCGAACCGCCTGCCCTGCGCGATCTGGAGCAGATCCGCGAACGGGTGTGCAGGAACATTTCCAGTTTCTATTCGTCGAGCGAGGCGGGAACCGGCGGCGCGGTGCTCGCCACCACCGAGGACACGCTCGGCAAGGGCAAGCCCGCCACGAGCGGCAAGCCGGTCGTAGGTGCGGACTTGAAGATCGTCGATCCCGACGGCGGTTTCGACGATGAATTGCCGGTTGGCAGTATCGGGGAGATCGTGGTCTCGGGGCCTTCTCTTGCGGTCGGCTACTGGAAGGACGAAGCGCTGACGCGTGCGAAATTTCGCGACGGTTGGTGGCGCTCGGGCGACATGGGACGCATCGACGAGGATGGCGACCTGTGCATCGAGGGTCGCGTCGACAATGTCATCAACACCGGCGGTGTGAAGGTGCATGGCGAGGACGTCGAGCGGGCGATTCTTTCGCATCCGGAGGTCACGCAAGTGGGCGTGGTCGGCGTCGAGGACGAGCGCTGGGGCCACCGGATCGAGGCGCATGTCGTTGCCAAGTCTTTGACCCTGAACGCGGCGGAACTCGATGCGTGGTGCAGGAACGAGGCAGGACTTGCAGGATTCAAGGTGCCGAAAGCATTCCATTTCGTGGACACCTTGCCCACCGGACCGACCGGAAAGCTCTACCGGCGTGCGCTGAAAGACAAAAAATGAATACACCTACCGACGCCATACACGAAGGCACGAGCGCCGAGTACAGGATGGAGATCGCCTTCGAGCAGACGGTGAAGCACGTACTGCCGCACATGCCGGCGGTGCTCGGCACGCCGACGATGATCATGGCGATGGAAGAGGCGGCGCGGATCGCGATCGAAAAGCTTCTGCCGCCCGGCTGGTTGAGCGTGGGCTTTGAGGTGTGCATACGCCACCTTGCCGCGGCAAGAGCGGGGGAGACGCTGATTGCGCGCGCGACGGTCACCGGCGCGAGTGGTAAGCGGATCCGCTACAAGGTGACTGCACAGGTGGGCGAGGGCGACTCCGTGCGACTGATCGGCGAGGGCACGCACGAACGCGCGGCGATCGATAGTGCGCGATTCAACGCGGATTAGTGAGCGTAACAACGGAGCGGAAACAACGGGGCGGAAACGAGGGGACGGAAATGGCCAAGGGTGCTCATGTCTCGGAGACTCCCGCGACGAAGTTTCTTCGCGAGCAGCGGGTCGTTTTCAGCGAACACCCATACGACTATGTGGAACACGGCGGCACCGCGGTGTCGGCGGAATCGCTCGGTG
>CAMBSA010000071.1 GCA_945869935.1 Bordetella parapertussis
CGATGAGCACGCCTTAAGCGGGACTCCAGGCGCCGCGGATCATCGCCACACCCTGCGCGCCTTGCTCCAGCGCCGCATCCAGGTCACCTCGGGTCACGCCCCCGAGCGCATAGACGGGTAGCGGCACTCCTTCGAGCAGCGCTGCAAACCCGTCCCATCCGATCGGCACGGAGTCCGGATGCCCCGGAGTCGCGCGCACCGGCCCCAGAACACAGAAATCAGCCGCAAGTTCGCTTGCCAGGCGCAGTTCTTCCACGCCGTGGCAGGACGCTCCCACCAAGGCAAAATCCGGCCGTTCGCCGAGAGTACGCAACTGCGCGGAAGTAAGATGAACTCCATCGGCTCCGACGCGATGCGCAACGGCGAGATCGCCATTGACGAGCACCCGAGCCCCCTTGGGCCTCGAACGCGCGATCACATCGACAGCCAGAGCGGCAAGTGCATCCCGGTCCCATCCGGGCTCGCGAACCTGAATGAGCCGCAGCCCGTTGTTCAGCCGCCTTTCGAGGCGGTCGAGAAACACGCCCCGCGTCAGTTCAGCCGCCTGGGTGATTGCATACTCATGTGGCAGACAAAGACCCTTGAGCACCGGTCCGTTTGCCGGCAGCACGGGGGACAGCCCGACCGCGCCGGGCATTTCCCAGGAAATGCCGTCGTGTTCGAGCGCGACCGGCTCGGCGCTCCATTTCCGAACGCGGAAAAAATGCAGGCGAACCGTCGAATGCGGATAGGTGAACACCTGCGTGATCCAGGGGTAGGCCTTCTCGACCGTGACACCGAGTTCTTCCTGGACTTCACGCACGAGCGCCTGGCGCGTCGTCTCTCCCGGCTCAACCTTTCCGCCGGGAAACTCCCAGTAGCCCGCGTACACCTTGCCCTTTGGACGACGGGCGAGCAGAACCGCACCGTCGGCGCGTTGGAATACCGCCACCGCAACCTCGACCGGACCGCGAGGATCGATTTGGGTTGACGACCCGTGGTCCGCAGTGAGCGAACGTTGCGCGTCAGGCTCGTCGCGCACGCCGCTTTGAAACCTGTGCAGGAGTGGCTGTCACCTGCCCGATTCCGTGCCGCCCTGCCCAGTCGCGCGCGAACTGCCATGCCACGCGTCCGCTGCGTGAACCGCGCGACAGCGACCATTGAAGAGCATCGGTACGCGCTTGCTCAATGGCGCGAGCGGGCACCCCGAAGTCGTTCAGCCAGTGCGCAACGATAGCAAGGTATTCGTCCTGATCGAACGGATAGAACGACACCCAGACCCCGAAGCGCTCGGAGAGCGAGATTTTTTCCTCGGAAGTCTCACCGGGGTGCAACTCTTCGCCCACATGCTTGTACTCAAGATTCTCCTGCATGAACTCGGGCATGAGATGGCGCCGGTTTGATGTTGCATACACCAGCAGGTTCTCGGAACTCGCGGCCACCGAACCGTCGAGCACTACCTTGAGCGCCTTGTAGCCTGGCTCATTCGAATCAAAGGACAGGTCGTCGCAATAGACGATAAAACGCTCAGAGCGTCCTGCAACCAGGTCGACGATCTCGGGAAGATCGAGCAGGTCATGCTTTTCCACCTCGATCAGGCGAAGTCCATCGCGAAAATGACGATTGAGCACCGCCTTCACAAGGGATGATTTTCCGGTGCCGCGGGCGCCGGTAAGCAGTGCGTTGTTCGCAGGCAGTCCACGCACGAACTGGAGCGTATTTGCCTCGATCAGGGATTTCTGCTTTTCGACGCCACGCAGATCGGAAAGACGAATGCGGTGAACCTGCGTCACTGGCTGCAGATAGCCGGACCGTCCCTGCACCTTGCGCCAGCGATACGCGATGCTCGCGTTCCAGTCCGGCGCTGGAACAGGCGGGGGCAGCATGCGCTCGAAACGCGTGAGAATCAGTTCGGCGCGCTCGATAAATCGATTCAGTTTGTCCATTGTCCTTGCCCGACAGTTCCGTTGAATCACCAGCGCGGATTGCGCCGGATTTCAGGTGCGATATTCGGCGTTGATCTTGACGTAGTCGTAGGAGAAATCGCATGTCCAGACAACCGAACGCGCGACTCCACGACCGAGATCGACTCGCACCGTGATCTCTTCGGGTTTCATTATTCGCACCCCATCCTCTTCGCGGTAAGTCGCCGCCCTACCTCCGCGTTCGACAACAAGGACATCTCCCAGCCATACGTTCACTCGCGATACATCCAGACGTGCGATACCCGCGTTGCCTATTGCCATGAGCAACCGACCAAGATTCGGATCTGATGCAAAAAATGCCGTCTTGATCAGCGGCGAATTCGCGATCGACCTCGCCACGGAAAGCGACTCTTCCACGGTCGCACCTCCCTCGATCTGGACCTCGATGAACTTGGTGGCCCCTTCGCCGTCACGCGCGATCGACTGGGCAAGGCGGACTGCCACCGATTCAATCGCCGAACGCAAAACTGCGTACTCAGGGTTCGCCTGCGAGTTGATCTCCGGGGATCCGGACGCTCCGGTTGCAATCAATACAAATGAATCGTTCGTGGATGTATCGCCATCAACAGTAACGCGATTGAACGACGCGTCAGCCACGTCCCGTACAAGTTGCGACAGCTGCGCCGGTGCCACGGCCGCATCTGTCGCAATATAAGCGAGCATGGTGGCCATATTCGGCGAGAGCATGCCAACGCCCTTCGCTATCCCGGTAACTGCGACAGACTTGCCACCGATGGTCACGACGACTGACACTGCCTTTGGAACCGTGTCGGTAGTCATGATCGCGGCGGCAGCTTCGCCCCATGCGTTTTTCGAGAGTGTCTTTACACAGGCGGGGAGCGCGGTTTCAATTCTCTCGACAGGCAAGGGTTCGAGAATCACGCCCGTCGAGAAGGGCAGAACTTCCTCCCGACGGCATCCGAGCAGCGCCGCTACCGCATCGCAACTGCGTTCCGCGGCGGCAACGCCCGCGTCGCCGGTACCGCAGTTGGCATTACCCGCGTTGACAACGAGCGCACGAATTGCGCTTCCCGACGACAGGTGCCGCCGGCAGACCTGCACCGGCGCTGCGGCAAAGCTATTTTGCGTGAACACACCGGCGACTCGCGCTCCAGGTGCAAGGCGAATCAACATCAGGTCATCGCGCCCCGCCTTTCGGATACCTGCGGCCGCAAAGCCCAGTTCGACGCCCTCGACCGGGTGGAGGGAGGACGGGTCGGGAACAGCAAGTTTTACGGCCATCGTTTAGCTGCAGGCTCCCAGGGCGGCGGGTATCCGCACGGTACCGCGGATCGCCGGGGTGCTCTGCCCCCTGTTGAAGTTATCGGATTTACTCAGGAAAGGCGTCCATGGCATTGCTTGAACTTTTTGCCGCTTCCGCAGGGGCAGGGATCGTTACGACCGATCTTCCCCATGTGACGCACGAACGGCGCCGGCTTGGGCTCTGCCGGGCTGCCATCCTCGTTTTGCGGGGCCGCCAGCGCCTCTTCGTAGGATGCGTGTTGATATTGCACATTCGCTACGGCGGGCGCCTGCTCGCGCTCTGCCTCCTGCACCTGCTCCTCACTACGTATCTGCACCGTCATGAGCGTGCGTGTCACTTCGAGCTTGACCGTCTCGAGCAGTCCTCCGAACAGGTCAAACGCCTCGCGCTTGTATTCCTGTTTGGGATTCTTTTGTGCATAGCCTCGCAGGTGAATTCCCTGGCGGAGATGATCGAGCGCGGACAAATGCTCGCGCCAGTGGTGATCGAGCGTGCTCAACAGAACAAAGCGTTCGTAGTGATGCACCGTGTCCGCCGGCGCGGACTCCATTTTTGCGGTGTAGACGGAATCCGAGGCCGAAACCGCGTGCTCAAGAAGGTCAGCCTCGCCAAGACTCGGGCTCTGTTCGAGAAGCTTCGAGAGTTCGACGTGAACCTGCAATTCCGCGGCAAGGGCTTTCTCGAGCCCCGGGATATCCCACTGTTCCTCGACGCTTTCCGTGGGTACATAGGTATGAAACAGGTCCGCCACCACACCGTGCCGCAACGCGTGGATCCGTTCGCTCGAGTCTTCCACCTCGAGAATGAGATTCCTGAGTTCGTAGACGTGCTTGCGCTGGTCGTTGGATACGTCGTCGTATTCGAGCAGCTGCTTTCGAATGTCGAAGTTATGCGCTTCCACCTTGCGCTGCGCGCTTTCGATCGAGCGCGTGACCATCGCATGCTCGATGGGCTCGCCCTCGGGTAACTTGAGCTTTTCCATGAACCATCGAACGCGATCCCCGGCGAATATCCTGAGTAGCGGGTCTTCAAGAGACAGATAAAACCGTGATGACCCAGGATCACCCTGCCGCCCCGAACGTCCGCGAAGCTGATTGTCGATCCGACGCGAATCATGCCGCTCGGTGCCGATGATGTGCAAGCCACCTGCTGCCACCACCTGGTCGTGAAGTTTCTGCCACCCGGTGCGAAACTCCTCCGAGCGACGAAGCTTATCGGCATCGTCGAGATCGGCGTTCGCACTCACCATCTCGACCTGCTTCTCGACATTGCCGCCGAGCACGATGTCAGTGCCTCGCCCCGCCATGTTGGTTGCGATCGTGATCATCTTCGGCCGACCGGCCTGCGCGATGATCTCTGCCTCGCGGACATGCTGCTTTGCGTTCAGCACCTGATGCGGCAGATTGTCCTTCTGCAGCATGCGCGAGAGAAGCTCGGATGCCTCGATCGAGGTGGTACCGACGAGCACCGGCTGGCCTCGCTCGTAGCACTTCTTTATGTCGTCAATCGCCGCGCCGAATTTTTCCTCGTTGGTCTTGTAGACCTGGTCTTCACGATCCTCGCGCACCATCGTGTGATGCGTCGGGATTACCACGGTCTCCAGGTTGTATATCTCCTGGAACTCGTAGGCTTCGGTATCCGCAGTGCCCGTCATGCCGGACAGCTTGCGGTACATGCGGAAGTAGTTCTGGAAGGTTATCGATGCAAGCGTCTGGTTCTCGCTCTGAATCGATACGTTCTCTTTCGCCTCCACCGCCTGATGCAAACCATCCGACCAGCGGCGCCCGGGCATCAGCCGGCCTGTGAACTCGTCGACGATCACCACCTCGCCCTCCTGCACGACATAGTGACGATCACTGAAGAAGAGGTGGTGCGCGCGAAGCGACTGGTACAAATGATGATTCAGCGTTACATAGGCGGGCTCATAGAGACTGCGCCCTTCGGGCAGCAGTCCGGTGCTGGCAAGAATTCGCTCCGCGCTCTCATGTCCCTGCTCGGAAAGAAGAACGGTGTGATTCTTCTCGTCCACCCAGAAATCACCCGGCCCGTCCTCCTTTTCCTGACGCACCAGCATCGGGGCGACTTCGTTCATCCGGTAATAGACTTCCGTCCTGTCATCTGCCTGGCCGGAAATGATCAATGGAGTACGGGCTTCGTCAATGAGGATCGAGTCGACTTCATCCACGATCGCAAAAAAAAGCGACCGCTGGAATCGCTCGGCGACGCTCATCGCCATGTTGTCACGAAGATAGTCGAATCCAAACTCGTTGTTAGTGCCGTAGCTTATGTCTGCCGCATACGCAGCGTGCTTGTCGCCGTGCTCCATCTGCGAAAGAATCGTCCCCACGGAAAGCCCGAGAAACCGGTACAGCTTGCCCATCCACTCGGCATCTCGACTGGCGAGGTAATCATTCACCGTAACGATGTGCACGCCCTTGCCTGCGATCGCATTCAAGTAGGCGGGCAGAGTAGCCACGAACGTCTTGCCTTCGCCGGTGCGCATTTCGGCAATCTTGCCGTTATGCAGCACAATCCCGCCTACGAGCTGCACATCGAAGTGGCGCATGTTGAGCACGCGCTTGCCTGCTTCGCGTACTACGGCAAACGCCTCCGGCAGGAGGTCATCCAGTGCCTTGAGTTCCTCCGCCGCACGCGCGTTCTCCGGTACGGCGCTTACCTGCCGTGAGTGCCGCTCCTTGAACTCCGCCGTTTTCGCCGTGAGTTGCTCGTCGGAGAGCGCCGCCATTGCAGGCTCCAGGGCATTGATCTGCTTGACGATTCTCGCGTACTGCTTGAGCAGCCGGTCATTGCGACTGCCGAAAATGGACTTGAGAACACGGGAGATCATCAGGTAGGGGGCCAAACAACAGCCTCGAGTCGGTGGAAAGCTTTGAATTTTAACATGATGATGCCCCACTCCCCCGGCAGAGTGGCTCCATGCAGGAGAGGGTCAGCGGACAGCTGCCTGGAGAAACCGAGAGGGGTTCTGTGCAACCCCCCGGTAGCGCACCTCGAAATGCAGATGTGGCCCCGTAGACCGCCCCGTATTGCCGACTTCTGCAATCTTGCGCCCCCGCTTAACCACGTCTCCCGCCTTCACGAATAACCTGGACGAATGCGCATAGCGGGTGGTGAAATCGTTTCCATGGTCGATTTCGATCATGTTTCCGTACTGGTGATGGAACTCCGCAGCCGTCACTACTCCGCCGGCCGCAGCAAATATTGGCGTGCCGACTTCCGCGATGAAGTCCACGCCTTCATGCTGCGCCTGCTGACCCGAGATAGGGTCAATCCTCCACCCGAAACTGGAAGCATTCCAAGCACCCTCCACTGGCGGAATGGTGGGCAGCAGTTTTCGCTTCATGCGTGCGTCGAAAAACGTCGATTCAAGCACGCCAAGATAGTCGGTCCTGTTTTCCATCTGCCGCGAAAGTTGCTCAAGGTGCCGGTTGAAGTCCGCCATCGATAGGTCCTGCGGCGGCGTCACGGTCGAAATCGCCCCGCCACGCCCGGGAACCTCATTGAATCGGAACTCGTTGGGCTTCAGCCCCGCCAACGACGAAAGGCGCTCCCCAAGCGCGTCCAACCTCATCAACTGGGCCTGCATCTGGCCGAGTTTGACCGCCATCGCGTTCAGATTTTCACGCAAATAGCTGTCTGCCTTGCGCGAGTCCTGCTCCTTGATGGACAGTAAAAGGGAGTCGAGGACAGGAACGCGCAGTTCAGACGCGTATTTCACGGTCACAAAAAACATCGCGATCGACAGCACGCCAATCAGCAGCGCCGCGGCAAATCCGCCGATCAAAAGATGAACAGACGTGAGCGTCACCGACCTGGCTCTGGTCAATCGGTTCGATACAAGAATAATATGCATGTTTGCGCCTCCTCAGGCTGTGAGCATGCATCCTCGAAACGTAGGCACCCTGCTGAAATCCAGCATCGATCCACTGATGCCCCAGGCCAAGCGCCTGCTTGAGTTACGCCAAATCCTGCACGATGCCCTGCCTGCAAATCTCGCGAAAGCGAGCACAATTGCGAACTACAAGCAGGGAAAAGTCGTGATCTTCGCCGAAAACAGCGCAGTTGCAGCCAAACTTCGGCTTTTAGCGCCGGGCGTCAAAGACCGAATGGCTCAGTCCGGGCTTGAGATTACTGGAATAGAAGTTGAAGTGCAACTGAAGGCACGGGCAGTTGCCCCCGCCTCGACGGATCGCCGGATAAGCGCGGCCGCGGCGAAGGGAATTTCCGAACTTGCCGCACAACTTGCTGATTCAAAATTGAAATCCGCACTCGAGTCGCTCGCATCAAAAGTCAGCAAGGACTGACTGATGGGCGCGCTCCAATCTTGGTTTGCCGGTCCTTATTACCGAGTGACAGTCAGACCATGACCAGCAGGCGCTCTGCCGCCATCAGCAAAACCGCCAGAAGGGCTATGAGTATCGACCACTTGGCAACTGCGATCGCGGCGCGAAGATAGCGCCTGTT
>CAMBSA010000072.1 GCA_945869935.1 Bordetella parapertussis
GTAAGGGAAACCCCGCGGTCCTGAACGAGATATTCCGCAAAAAGCTCGGCGCCTGAGAGAGGTAACCGAGAGGAAACCGGGAAGCGCCTGAGCGCGCCGCGCGTTTCCTATGGAAGCGCTGATCAAGTTCCAATCGCCCCACCCGTTGAACAGAGCTTCCCTCTGAATTGGGGGATATACAAGGGGGTATCGCCCCCTTGTTCAGACACTCCCTATCTCTTTGCGGCGCGCGTCAGTTCGCCGAAGCGTTTCTTCTCGTCGTCGTAGCGGGCGCTGATCGCGCTGTATTCCTTTTTCTTTGCATCGAGCAGCGCCTGCTGGTTCTTCAGTTCGCTCTCTGTCATCTTCGACTTCCCGCTATCTGCGATGCGCTGTTCGATCTGCTTGATGACCTGCTCGGGTGCGCGCAATGCCCTGCCGTGGGCATCGTCGATGTCCTTCTCGCTCGCATAGGTGTCAAGCAGCGCGGTGTCCCGGCGGCGCTGGTCTTTCGCTGCCGTCTCCTCGTCCTGCTTTTTCTTGCGATCCGCCTCGCGCGCCACCTGTTGCTCCGGTGTCAGCGCCTCGCCCTGCTTGGTGACATTGCCGCGCTTGTCGAGTTCGTTCACCGTCCGGCCGAGACACTCCTTGGGCGGGGTCTGGGTGTAGAAGGTCTTGCCTCCCGCATCGATGCATTTGTACATTTTCTGGGCGAACGATGAAGGCGACACGAGGGCGGCGCAGCACGCGGTGGCAAGGAGGGCGAACGCGCGCAGTCGGACGAGCGTGATTGTTCGCGTGCCCGCAGGCGCGGCGGGAGATTTCGATCGAGCAGTCGACTGGGTGAATGTTCCGTTCATTTCTTTGCGCTCCCGCCCTTGGTGAGTTCGACGAACCTGCGCTTGTCCTCGTCATACTTGGCGTTGATCAGGCCGATCTCCTTCTTCTTCACGTCCAGGAGTTCCTGCTGATTCTTGAGTTCGTTCCCGTTGTTCTGCAGGTCCTGCTTGAGCTTGGGCGGCATGGCGGATTTTTTGTAGAACTCCGCTTCCTGGGCGAGAGCGGCGCGGCGTTTCTGGCCTTCTGCAATACGTTTCTCCGTATCCTTGATGGCCTCGTTGCCTGCCCTGAGTGCGCGCGTCCGCGCCTCCTCCACGTCACTTTCGCTCGAATAGGTATTCAGCAGCGCAGCGTTCTTGCGTCGTTCTTCCTTGGCGGCAATGTCCTCTTCGGCCTTCTTCTTGCGCTCTGCATCGCGCGCCGCCTGCTGTTCCGGCGTCAGTACCTCGTTCCTGCGGGTGACGTTGGCCCGTTTGTCCAGTTCATCGACGGTACGGCCAAGGCATTCCTTGGGAGGCGTCTGGGTGTAGAAGGTTTTGCCCGAGGCATCGACGCACTTGTACATGCGAGACTGCGCCTGGCAGACGGACGGCGCGAGTGCGCTTGCGAGCAGCGCGGTGGTGATGAGAACAGTGCGAAAAGACATGACGTAGCTCCATATGCAGGCGCGTGAATGCAGCCCTGAATTTCAGGCTCGGATTTCAGAGCCGAATCTCGAACCGTTTGATTCCCGGGCAAGTCCGTTCCACCCGCCTATTTTGCCGGAAGTCCGCAACTCGCTCCTGACCGCAGGAGAAGGAATGCAATCCGCCGTCTGGAAGTACGGATTGGCCAGGGTGTGATCGCGTAAAATCCCGGCGCTTTCGCTCTTGCAGCCCCTCGAACGACACGGAGACAACCAAGTGACCCGAATCATCAGCGCCAATCTCAACGGTATTCGTTCGGCGTGGAACAAGGGTTTTCCCGACTGGCTCTCCCTGCAGAAGGCGGACGTCGTCTGCCTGCAGGAGGTCAAGGCGCAGGCGCCGGACTTGCACGCGGACATGCACGAGCCGCGCAGTTTCAGCGCGCACTATCATTTCGCCGAGAAGAAGGGCTACAGCGGCACCGCCGTATTCGCACGCAAGCCCCCGGATCGGGTTGCTGCCGGGTTTGGCAGCCGGGAGTTCGATCCGGAGGGCCGCCTGGTGCGCGCTGACTTTGGAACGCTCTCGGTGATATCGGTCTATCTGCCTTCGGGTTCGAGTTCCGAGGAGCGTCAGCAGGCGAAGTTCCGCTTTCTCGATGAGTTCCTGCCGTACATGAAATCGCTGCAGAAAGAGGGCAGGGAATTCGTGATTTGCGGCGACTGGAACATCGCACACAAGGAAATCGACCTGAAAAACTGGCGCTCGAACAAGAAGAATTCGGGTTTTCTTCCCGAGGAACGTGCCTGGCTCACCCGCGTATTCGACGAACTCGGCTGGGTGGATGTGTTCCGCACGCTCGATCAGCGTCCCGAGCAATACACCTGGTGGTCGAACCGCGGGCAGGCATGGGCCAAGAACGTCGGCTGGCGCCTCGATTACCAGATCGCTACGCCGGGCGTCGCGGCCACCGCGAAGAAGACCTCCATCTACATCGCGACACGCTTTTCCGACCATGCGCCGCTGATCATCGACTACGACTGGCCGCTTTGATGGCTGTCGGAATGACTACTTCCGCGGCCGTGCTCGCAGCAACCTCATTTGACAATGCTTGGCGCCGCGCCAGACAATCGTCCACTTTCCCTCAAGCGCGAATCGACCCGCGAATCAAACATGTACTTTCCTGACAAGACCCTCGCAGCCGAACTAACCGCGCGCATGCTGCTCGAGGTCAAGGCGGTCCACTTCAGCGACTCCAAGCCCTTCATCTTCACCTCCGGCTGGGCGAGCCCTGTGTACATCGACTGCCGCAAGCTGATTTCTTACCCGCGCGTGCGGCGTGCGCTGACCGACTTCGCCGCGGCAACGATCGTGCAGGAAGTCGGATTCGAGGCGTTCGACACGGTGGCGGGCGGCGAGACCGCGGGCATTCCCTACGCCGCATGGATTGCGGACCGGCTTGACCTGCCGATGCAGTACGTTCGCAAGAAGCCCAAGGGCTTCGGCCGCATGGCGCAGATCGAGGGCGACATCAAGGAAGGTGCGCGCACCCTGCTGGTGGAGGACCTGACCACCGACGGCCGCAGCAAGATCAACTTCTGCCGTGCATTGCGCGATGCAGGCGCGATCGTGGATCACGTGTTCGTGAACTTCTATTACGACATTTTCCCCGAGAGCAAGAAGATCCTGAAGGACATCGGCGTCGAACTGCACCATCTCGCCACCTGGTGGGACATCCTCGCGGTGCTGAAAAAGCAGAACTATCTGCCCGCGCAGCAGATCGACGAGATCGAGCGCTTTCTGCACAACCCGGCGGTGTGGTCGGCCGAGCACGGCGGCGCGTCGAGCTTTCCCTCGGAATAAATCAGGGGCGGCGGTCCGGGCGGCAATTACCTTCGCCGGCCGCGCGCCCCACGATTGCGCTCGAGGATATTCTCGAGCAGCGCTGCGCCGGCTGAGCCCTTGAGCGAGCGCTTCCACAGGTCGGCAACCATGCGCTCGTAGAGCGTCACCGCTTCTTCCGCCGCGGTGACGGTTGCTATGCCCACGCGAACGTTCGGCTGCTCGCCGAGGCGGAACGGACTGGTCGCGAGCACGGTCCGCGACTCGCCTCGGAACAACTGGAAGGTGATGTTGGGCATCGTGTCCTCCACAAGGCCGATCTGCACGCCTATCGGCTCCTCGCGCATCAGCCGGGCCACGTTGGCGATTTCGTCGCGCGCGGCGGCACGCCGCCGCTCCCATTCTCGCGCGGGGAGATCGAAGCGGCCGATCAGCCCGAGCTGCAGGAAGCGCTCGATTTCCGATACGGTGATCAGGCTCACGATGTTGAAGCGCCTGCTGTGCATCAGGGACTTGCGGTGCTCGAGCACGCTCATCAGCCGGTCGATTTCAGCCGCGGCCCGACGGTTCTGCGCGAGCGCGGGCGGAAGCGATTCGATTAGCATGGTCCGCAGATGCGCGGTGTAGGCGGTGGTGGTGAGCAGGTACGACACCGGTTCGAAGTGCGCCACCACCTGCTGGGATTCGGCCTCGAGCTGGCGCATGCGCTCGAAATAGCTCGGCGCGTTGCTGTAGTACTCCACCGCGACGCCCAGCAGCGACGCGGTCGAGGTGCCGATCACTTGCGCCAGCCGCGCCACGGTTTCGACCTTGACCACCTCGCCCGCCTCGATCCGGTACACCGCGGCTCGTGAGATGCCGAGCTTCTCCGCGATCGCCGCTGCGGAGAGTCCGTGACCGAGCCGGTAGGCGCGCAGGCGATTGCCGATGTCCTGGAAGGGCGGGGTCATGATGTCGTGCGGATTCCGTACGGTTACGGAATATCTTAGCGCATGCGGCGGCCGGTGCACCGGATTTGTGCGGGGCTTGACACACCTTCTGAGACTCGTCTAAGTTCTGAGACACGCCCCAAGGCTTCTGTTTCCGGGACAGCGGTTTCCCGGGGGCGGACGTCCCCGCCAGCACCGCGCAGCAATGGAACCTCATGAGCACAGGCCAAATTCTCCAGCCGTTCCAGGACAGGATCGAAGCGCCGCCGCCGGTTGCGTTTCCGGTCGTGGACGCGCGCTGCACGGTGATCGGGAACAGAAGTGTGAACGAGCGCTATCGGCATCTGGTGATGGATGCGCCGGCAACGGTCTGCGATGCAAAAGCGGGCCAGTTTGTGCATCTTCTCTGCCCGCCGGTCGGCGCGGATGAGCCGTTTTTGCGTCGTCCGATGAGCGTTTATCGAACCGATCCGGCACGTGGCCGGATCGAGTTTCTCTACAACGTCGTCGGCTCGGGCACCCGCTCGCTCGCGGCGCTGAAGGCGGGGGATACGGTGATGGCGCTGGGGCCGCTTGGCTCGGGCTTCACGATTCCTTCAGGCGCCCGAACGGTGATGGTGGTCGCGAGGGGGGTTGGTTTTGCCACACTCGCGCCGCTCGTACCGCTCGCCGCGCTACTCGGATTGCGCGTCGGCGCGCTGCTTTCCTCGCGTTCGCCCGAAGACTTCATGCGGTCCGAGTTCGAGCAGGGCGAGGCAGTCGAGATCCATGCGGTGTTCGACAGTGACGGTTCTTCGGACGTGTCGCGGGTGGAGGCTTTGCTTCGCGGATTGTTCGTCCGGGCGCGGCCGGATGCGGTGATTACCTGCGGATCGAACCGGCTGCTTGTCCTGCTGCAGAGGCTCTGCGCGGAGTTCGATATTCCGGGTGAAGTCGCGCTCGAGCAGCAGATGGCCTGCGCGCTCGGGGTATGCCTTTGCTGCGTGCGCAGCCTGCGCTCACGCGACGGGTCGATCGAGCACCGCAGGGTCTGCTGCGAGGGCCCGGTGTTCGACCTGCAGGCGGTGGTTCCCGCCGCGGGCGGAGGCCATGCGCGATGACGGCCGATACGGTTGATCTGTCGGTGCGCATCGGATCGATGCGCCTGCGCAATCCGGTGATGCCGGCCTCGGGCTGCTTTTCGCACGAATTCGGTCAGGTGTTCGATCTCGGCCGGCTCGGTGCGGTGGTGGCCAAGAGCGTCACGCCCAAACTGCGCAAGGGCAACCCGCTGCCGCGGGTGGCCGAAGTATCGCGCGGGATGCTCAATTCGATCGGCATCCCGAGCAAGGGTCTCGCGCACTTCGTGGGCGACGTCGTGCCGCTGTATCGCGATTGCGGCGCGCCGCTGGTGGCAAGCGTGTCGGCGGACACGGTGGCGGAATTCGCCGACGCGGTGGAGGTGCTGTCGGTGCCGGGTATAGCTGCAATCGAGGCGAACATTTCGTGCCCCAATCTCGAGGCGGACGGACGCGCCTTCGCGATGCTGCCCGACACGGCCCACGCGGCCATCGCCGCGATGCGCAGGCGCACGCACCTCCCGATCTGGGCCAAGCTCACGCCCAATACCGGTGACATCAAATCGGTCGCGCTGGCAGCAGAGGCGGCGGGCGCGGATGCCCTGGTGGTCGCCAACACGATCCTCGGCATGTCGATTGACGTGCGCAGCTTTCGTCCGTCGCTCGGCAATGTCATGGGCGGATTGTCGGGGCCGGCGATCAAGCCGATCGCGGTTCGGCTGGTGTACCAGTGCGCCACGGCGGTGAAGATCCCGGTGATTGGCAGCGGCGGCATTACCACCGCGGAGGACGCGGTCGAATTCATGCTTGCGGGGGCGAGCGCGGTGCAGGTGGGAACCGCCTCCTTCCTCCACGCCGATGCGATGATCCGGATCATCGAGGGGATCGAGGCGTTTTGCCTCGCGCGCGGCATCGGGCTCGTGAGCGAGCTGGTGGGCGCGGCGAAAATCGAACATGAGGTGCTGGAATGGTGAACCGGGTGTTTTCGCCGGGATCGGACTACGCGCGAATGGCGGAGTCCCTGTTCGACGAGTTGCGTGCGATGAGTGCGGACGTGGCGGGCGTGAGCCGGCCCTCGTACGGCGAGATGGAAACGCGGGTGCTCGCGCATCTCGAGCGCGTCGCGAATTCGGCAGGCCTCGCGTCAGCGTACGACGGCGCGGGAAATCTCTGGATGGGTGCCGCTGGCGACACGACCGGAGGTGAACGCAGAATCGTGTCCGGCTCGCACGCCGATTCCGTGCCGCGAGGCGGCAACTTCGACGGACTCGCCGGCATAGTGGCGGCGATACTCTGCGCGGTTCGCGCTACCCGCGACGCCGAGCGGCCAAGATTGCCGGTCGCGGCACTCGGCCTGCGCGGTGAGGAGAGCGCGTGGTTCGGCAAGGCCTATCTCGGGTCCGCAGCCCTGCTCGGCCAGCTAACCGAGGCCGATCTCGCGCGCGGGCACCGCAGCACGCGCGAACCGCTGTCGGACTACATGCGACGCGCGGGCGTGGACCCCGCGCGCTGCCTTGGCGGCAAGCCGATGATCGACCTGTCGGGAATCGCGGCTTTTCTCGAACTGCACATCGAGCAGGGGCCGATGCTGGAAGAAGCAGGCCGCGCGGTCGGCGTGGTGACGGGAATTCGCGGCAATTTCCGCTATCGACAGGTACGTTGCATCGGCGAGGCGGGCCACTCGGGAACCGTCCCCAAACGGCTGCGGCGTGATGCGGTGTTCGCGGTATCGGACCTGCTCTCGCGCATCGAGGAAGCCTGGGAGGAATGGCTGGCAGCGGGCGAGGACCTCGTCGTCACCTCCGGCATGGTCCACACCAATCCGGACCAGGATGCGCCTTCGATCATTGCGGGCGAGGTCGGTTTCAGCCTGGAGGTGCGCAGCCAGTCGATGGCAACGCTTGAGCGCTTTCACCGGTCGATCCTCGAGGAATGCGCCTCGCTCGAACAGTCGCGCGGCGTGCGCTTCGAATTCGGGGAGCGCATCGATTCGCCTTCGGCCGTCATGGACTCCGCGCTCTCGGCGCGGATGGCGAAGATCTGCCGCAGGCGGGAGATTCCGTTCATCATCATGCCCAGCGGCGCGGGTCACGATGCGTCGCTGTTTTCAAACGCAGGGGTCCCCTCGGGCATGGTATTCGTCCGCAACGCCTTCGGCTCCCACAATCCGCAGGAGAGCATGTCGATCGAGGACTTTCTTCTCGCCGCCGACGTGCTCTACGACTGCATGCTTTCCATCTGATATTGAAAGAACGCACTTCATGAGCAAGGAAAATCCACCCGGCATTACTCTGGTCATCCGTGGCGCCCGCCTTCTTGACCCCGTCAGCCCCG
>CAMBSA010000073.1 GCA_945869935.1 Bordetella parapertussis
CGCGCGTTGCGGATTTCCGCCGCCACCGCGACCCGCTGCGCAGCCCTCAGCCAGGTGCCGGGGGAGCCGATGCTTTCCCAGGCGCGCCGGTGTGACAGCACGAGATCCTGCCGTACCGGATACCTGCAAGCCTCGAACGAGGATGCAGACTTCTTTTCCTGCTCCTGCATTGTCAAAGTAAGTTCCCTTTCACGTTTTGCACGTTTTGCCCGCGCTGCGCGGAACCGAGTATCCATCCGGGAGGCAGGGCGGTCAATAGCCCCCGCCTGACCGATTCCCGCCCTGTATTCAGGCACTACAGTCACGTCCACGCGGTTTCCCCGCAGCGACCGGCCAATCACGACCCGGGACCGCCCCATCGGTGCCATTGCTCATTACTATTTGCAATTTGCCGAAACACCGGACTGTGCCTACACTGCACAAGTCTGAAACCCTCAGGAGGCTCGAATGAGCTCGCTGCAAAACGTACCCGTCACAAATGATGCCGCAATTGACGCCGGCCAGTCGGCGGCGATCTCGGCCAACAGGGTGTTGCGCAACACCTACATGCTGCTGTCGATGACGCTCGCGTTCTCGGCACTCGTCGCGGGCGTATCGGTCGCGCTCAAGCTGCCGCATCCCGGCATCATCATCACCCTGATCGGCTATTTCGGGCTGCTGTTTCTCACCATGAAACTGCGCAGCAGCGTCTGGGGGCTCGCCTCGGTGTTCGCGCTCACCGGCTTCATGGGCTACACGCTCGGCCCGATCATCGGCCATTACCTCAACATGCCCAACGGCGCGCAGACGGTGATGACCGCCATGGGCGGCACCGCGGTGATTTTCCTCGGCCTGTCGATGTACGCAATCACGACGCGCAAGGATTTCAGCTTCATGGGCGGATTCCTGATGGTAGGCATGCTGGTCGCCTTCGCGGCAAGCCTCGCCGGTATCTTCCTGCAGATCCCGGCGCTGTCGCTCGCGATCTCCGCCGCCATGGTGCTGCTGATGTCCGGTTTCATTCTTTATGAAACCAGCAACATCATCCACGGCGGCGAGACCAACTACGTCATGGCGACGGTGAGCCTGTTCGTGTCGATCTTCAACCTGTTCACCAGTCTGCTGCACCTGCTCGGCATCACCAGCAACGACTAGGGAGCCACTGAACAAGGGGGCTACGCCCCCTTGTAACTCCCCCATCCCAGAGGGAACGCTGAACCTTCAAGCCTCGACATTGGACTTGATCAGCGATTCCCTCGCGGTTCCTTCGCCTGCGGGGCCCGGCCTGCGCGACTCAGCGCACGGCCGGCTCTCCGCAGCACCGCCCCGGCGTTCGTCAGGGCATCACGACCACGATTTTCCCGAGATGCGCGTTTGCCTGCATATGGGCGCGCGCCGCCGGCAGTTCCGCAAACGGATACACGCGGTCGATCACGGGAGAAATGCGCCCGTCGGCCAGCGCGGGCAGCACATCGCGCACGAACCCCGTGACGGTCGCAGCCCGCTCCTCGGTGCTGCGCATCTTGTTTGATACGCCGAACAGGTGCAGCCGTTTCGCGTGCAGCGCCTCGAGGTCGATCGCGGCGCTCACCGAGCCATCCACATAGCCCACGGTCGCGAGCCGGCCCTTGTAGGCCATGGAGCGAACGCATTCGGCGAACACCGTGCCGCCGACATTGTTTACCACCAGATCCACGCCCCGGCCGGCGGTCGCCTGCATCACCGCCTTTTGAAATCCGCCGCCGCGCACCTGCACGCCGGCGTCAAGGCCGAGTTCTTTCAGGCGTGCGAGCTTATCGGCCGAGCCGGAGGTACCGATCACCTTCGCGCCAATCAGCTTCGCAGTCTGCAGCGATGCCACGCCCACGCCCGAGGACGCGCCGGTGATCAGCAACCACTCACCACGCTGCAGCGCTCCGTTGTCGAACAGCATGTCGTAGGCGGTGAGCAGTACCACCGAGGCGCAGGCCGCCTGCTCCCAGCTGAAGCGCTCCGGCACGGGAATAGCCTCGCGCGCATCGAAGATCGCGTATTCCGCGAAACCGGGCTGCGCGCGTCCCATGACGCGTGCGCCGATTTTCAGCGAAACGCCCGCACCGACGCCGATCACTTCGCCCGCGCCTTCGAGACCCGCAGCCTTCGCCGACGACCCCGCCGCGTGCAGGCCGATCGCGCCCATGAATTCTCCGCGGTTGAGCGCCGCGCCGCGCATGCGAACCAGCAGCTCCCCGAGTTTTGGGTCGGGAACAGGCACTTCTCGCAATTCCAGCGTGCTCGCACCCGCTTCGTTCTTGATCCACCAGGATTTCATCGGACGCATCCGCTTCGGATTGAAGCGCGCATCCTACCCGAGCCGGCCGGTGCAGGCGTGCGGGTTCAGGAGCCTTCGTTCGCCTTGCTGAATTCGAGCAGGAACTCGAGCAGTTCCTTCGGCTTCACCGGCTTGGAGAGGTAGTCATCCATGCCCGCGGCAAGACAGGCATCGCGGTCGCCCTGCATCGCGTTCGCGGTCATGGCGACGATCGTCGTGCGCGTGCGACCTTCTTCCTGTTCCAGTGCCCGGATGCGCCGTGTCGCCTCGAGACCATCCATCACCGGCATCTGCATGTCCATGAATACCAGATTGAATCGGCCGTCGCGAAATTTCTCAAGGCCAATTGCGCCATCCTCGGCCGCCGTGACCTCGTGCCCCCATTTCCTGAGCAGGCTCACCACCAGCTTCTGGTTCACCGGGTGATCCTCAACCAGGAGTATCGACAGGTCTTCCCGGGTATCGCGCAGCAGGTGTCGCGTGACAAGCTCCTGCGTGACGTCCATTTTTGCCTCGCGCGCCGCAGCGACGCCGAGTACCCGGTGCAGCGCCACCAGCAGTTCGTCGGCCGCGATCGGCTTGACGAAATAGCCCGCAAGACCCATGTCGCGGCAGCGCTGCGCATCGTCGCGCATCGCGCCCGAGGACAGCATCACGACCGGTACCGCGCCGCAGGCAGGCATCGCACGCAGGCGCTCGGCAAGCCCGAACCCGTCCATGCCCGGGATGTGCGCGTCCACCAGCACGCATTCGAAACGGCGCGGCTCGGCATCCACGATCGCCAACGCCTCGGTGCCCGAGGACGCGCAGATCGGAACCATGCCCCACTTGGCCAACATGGCCTCCAGAACCTTGCGGTTCGCGGCGTTGTCATCGACCACCAGTACTCGCCTGCCGGCGAGATCAACGCGCGGCACGTCGCCCGCAGGCTGCTCGCCGTCGATGCCGAGCGGAACCCGGATATGGAAGGCGCTGCCGCGCCCGGGCTCGCTGTCCACCGAAATCGAGCCGTGCATCATCTCGACCAGGCGGCTGGATATGGACAGGCCGAGCCCGCTGCCGCCGAAACGCCGCGTGGTCGAACTGTCCTGCTGCACGAACGCCTCGAAGATGCCCGCCTGCCGGTCCAGCGGAATCCCGATGCCGGTGTCGGACACGGAGATATGCGCCACCAGCCCGGTCGCTGCGACCTGCTCCGCGCGCACGCGCACGACAACCTCACCGGAGGCTGTGAATTTGATCGCATTCCCGGCGAGGTTGATCAAGAGCTGGCGCACGCGCCCCGCATCGCCTGTCAGGCGGTGCGGGATGTCGCCCGACACGTCGCACACCAGTTCCAGGCCCTTCTCGTGCGCACTCGGCGCCAGGGTCTTGAGCGTGTCGGACACGAGCCTGGGAAGATCGAACGGGATGTTCTCGATCAGCAGCTTGCCCGCCTCGATCTTGGAGAAATCGAGGATGTCGTTGATGATCGTGAGCAGCGACTCGGCCGAGGTCTTCACCGTCTGGATATAGTCACGCTGCTCCTCGTTGAGCTGCGTATCCAGGGCAAGGTCGGTCATGCCGATGATGCCGGTCATTGGCGTGCGGATCTCGTGGCTCATGTTGGCGAGGAATTCGCTCTTGGTGCGATTGACCGCCTCGGCCGATTCCTTCGCCTGCTGCATCGCGCGTTCGGCGGCGATGCGATCGGTGATGTCGATGATGGTGCCCACCAGCCCGCTCACCGTGCCATCGGCCCGTGTCAGCACCGCCTTGCGGAACATGGCGTTGCGTACGACCCCGCCGTGAAGGGGGATTTCCGTCTCGTAGGTCTGTACCCCGCCGCTCGCGAGCAACTCGGCGTCGCGCGCGGCGTGGAAGCCCGAGGCCGCGGGATCACCGAGCAGTTCGAGCGAGGTCTTGCCCACCCAATCCTCGCGCTTGATGCCATGGAACAGCTCGAAGGCGCGGTTGAATCCGATATAGCGCCCCTGCACGTCCTTGATGTAGCCCGGCAGCGGAATCGCCTCGATCAGCTGCCGGGTGAGGTGAAGCTGCTCCTTGAGCCTTGCCTCCACCTTCTTGCGCGCGGTGATGTCGGTGCGGATCGCGATGTACTGATAGGGCCGTCCCGCCGCATCAAGGAAGGGCACGATCGTCGCCGCGACCCAGTAGAACGAGCCGTCCTTTGCGCGATTCCGCAACTCGCCGTTCCATACACGTCCCGAGGAGATCTTCTCCCACATCTCCGAGAACACCTGCGCCGGGTGGTGCGCCGAGTTGACGATGCGGTGGTTCTTGCCGATCAGTTCCTCGCGCGAATAGCCGCTCAGCTCGCAAAACCTGTTGTTGGCATAAAGAATGTTGCCCGAGGTGTCGGTGATGCTCACGATCACATGCTGGTCGAGCGCGAATTTCTGGTTGTCGAGTTCGCGCCGACTCTCCTCACGCTGACGAACAATCTCGGCAACGAGGCCGATCAGTGCCTCGAGATCGTCGTCCTCGCCGGGTTGCGACGCGCTGTCCGAGCCGAGCAGGCTGGCAAGCGTCGTCCTCAGCACGTCCAGCGCACGGTTGCGACTCGACAGGTCTTCGCGCAGCTTGCCGTTGAGCGCCGTCATTTCGGACGAACTCAGCTCGAGCGCGCGGGTGCGCAGCGCGAGATCGCGATCGAATTGCCCGTAGGCTCCGTCCACGCGCTCCAGCAGCGGAGCGATTCCCTGGAGCAGTTTCACCACATCGGGAGGAAGTCCGCCCGCCTCGACCGCCTCGCCCGCCGCGGCGAGCGCCGCGCGCAGCGATTCCTCGCCGGCAAAGCCGGCAACGCGCTTGAGTTGTCGCAGAAGTGTAGGGTGCATATCGGATCGCGCGGCGACGACGTCCCGCCGATCAGCGCGCTGCCGTTGATCGCCACCCCCGGTCCGAAGACCAGTGCCGTTCGCAAATCCGGCCGCGCAAGCGCGTCCCCGGGACGCTCGCCCGCGCCCCGCGAATCCTCCATCGAGGCAAGCCGCGTCGATGCCCGGCGCAGGACACCGACGAGAACGAGATGCCGGTCACGCAAAGCGTGCCCCGGGAGACTCCCTGCGCAGTTATTCCGCCTGCGGTCGAACAGCCGGCCAGGGTGGCTACGGGGAACAGGGCTTTCAGCCGCGGGAGGCGCGTGGCGTCGGCGAAATGGGCAACCGCCCCGAACACCCTCACCAGGCCCGGCTTGACTGCCGACACGACTGCAAGTTTCGACTCGAACGATGCGTCAATTCCGGACAGGACTGCTTGCGCGGTGTGCATGAATTTCTCCCTGTTCGCAGATTACACAGGGCTCTGCAGGGCGGTTACCGGAACAGCGCGGTAAAAGCACCGCTTTTCCGGTCGCTGCGATGCCAGGCAGCCGCCCCGGCGCATCGCCCCGTACAATCCCGTAATCCCGCGTTCCCTGCCGGTCAGTCCGGCGCTCATGTCCGGATTTGTCCGGATTCGCCGGCCGGCCGATCTACCGAATCACCACCCTATCTCCCCATGCGCCCCGACATCTTCATGCTCTCGCTCGCGAGCGCGGTATCCGGCATCACCATGCGCTCGGTCGAGGCGATGCTCCCGGAACTCGCCCGTACATTTGCCACCAGCGTGTCCGCAGCTGCGAGCGTCATCACCGCGTTTGCGCTCGCCACCGGCGTCGGGCAACTGATGCACGGCGCGCTCGGCGACCGCTACGGCAAGCTGCGCATGGTGTCGCTGGTGCTCGGCGGAGCCGCGTTCTTTGCCGCGGGATGCGCACTTGCCCAGACGCTCACCGAGCTGAGCGTGATGCGCTTTTTAACCGGCTTTCTCAATTCCGCGCCGGTGATGCTCGGCATTGCCTATATCGCAGACACCGTTCCTGTCGAGGAACGCCAGCCGGTGGTGGCGCAGTTCGTCTCGGGGTCGGTCATCGGCCAGTCGCTCGGCCCGCTGATCGGCGGCGTGCTCACCGACCTGGTGGGCTGGCGCGCGACCTTCGTGGTGAGCGGAATACTTCTCGCCTCCATCTCCGCCGCGCTCTGGTTCCGTACCCGCACGCTCTGGGACCAGGGTCCGCGCACCACCGGCGCGGTCATGTCGTTTTCGCGCTACGCAGCGTTGCTCAAGCTGCCCAAGGTGCGGATCACGCTCGCGAGCGGCCTGATCGAGACGATCTTTTTCTTCGGCATCTTCTCCTTCGCCGGCGCGCTGATGAAGGAACGCTTCGACCTGTCCTTCACCGTCATCGGTCTCACGCTCACCGGCTTCGGCATCGGGGGATTGATCTTCACGCTCACCGTGCGTCCCCTGCTTCGCGCGCTCGGACAACGCGCCTTTGTGCTGTACGGCGGTCTGATCTGTGCCTGCGGCGCGCTGGTGATCGCCTTCACGCCGGTGTGGTGGCTCGCACCGCCGGCCATGGTCTCGCTCGGCTTTTCCTACTACATGCTGCACAACACCCTGCAGATCAAGGCCTCCGAGATGGCACCGCATGCGCGCGGCACCGGCATGTCGATGTTCGCCTTCTCCTGGTCGATCGGCCAGTCCGTCGGCGCAGTCGCAATGGGTCTTGGCGTGGCGACCATCGGCTACACGCCGATGATCGTCGCCTTCGGCCTGGGCTTCGGAATGCTCGGGGTCTGGTTGTACATCAACTTCAAGCGCCTGCCTTGATTCGGCACCATTTGGCCGATCTTTTTACCGCCAAGGCGCCAAGAGCGCCAAGGACGCCAAGAAAGGCAGATCTGGTCGCAGACTTACAAAGCCCGCTCGACGCGGGCTTTGCCGGGGTGGGAGGGGTAACGCGCAGGTCACGAATGATGGCGGGCTCTCCCGCCCTCCCTGTTCCGAAACCTTCCGCATTGTCTTCCCGCGGAGCTAAGGCGGTCAGTAGATATTCGCTGCGCTGTGCGCCATGAATCAAGCCATGCTGCTTCTCGCCTTCGCCGCCGGCAACTCCGGCGTGGCGATGCGCATGATGGAGCCGATGCTCGCGCAACTCGCGACCGACTTCGGCGTGACCGCGGCCGCGGCCGCGGTGGTGTTCACCGCCTTCACCACCGCGCAGGCAGGCGCGCAGTTCTTCCACGGCGCGCTCGGCGATCGCTACGGAAAACTCAAGGTGGTGACTGCTTTTCTCGTGCTCTCGGGCGCGGCCGCCTTCGCCTGCGCGCTCGCACCTGACCTGCAGAGCCTCGCCGCGGGGCGTTTCGCGCTAGGCGCCTTCTGCTCCGGCTCGATGACACTCGGCATGGCCTATATCGGCGACGCGGTCCCGGCCGAGCGCCGCCAGGCGGTGCTGG
>CAMBSA010000074.1 GCA_945869935.1 Bordetella parapertussis
ATCAATTCGATAAAGTCCATCGCCTCGGCAATCGCCGCACTTCGCTGACCCCAGGCGAAATATGCTGACAAAGGACGTGCCGCATAATGCTTGTTGGCGACCATCACGTTTTCGAGCACCGTCATGCGACGGAACAGGCGAATATTCTGGAATGTTCGCGCGATGCCCAGCCTGCCGATGCTGTGCAACGGTTCAGCAGTGATGTCCCGTCCAAGAAACCGGATCATGCCTTCGCTCGCCCGGTAAAAACCCGTGATCGTGTTGATCAACGCAGTTTTTCCGGCACCGTTGGGCCCGACGATACCCAGAATTTCACCTTCGCGAACGTCGAGATCGATGCCATCCAGCGCCCTGACTCCACCGAAAATCTTGCGCAGCGCTACAACTTCAAGGACTGGAGAACTCATCGCGCCTCCGTGCCCTGCTCGGCGCCGGCGCGCCCCCGACGCTTGAGACGCGCCGTCACGACCCTGAACGAGAGCAGACCGTCCGGGCGGAACAACAGCATCACCACGATAACGACACCGAATACGGACGGGCGCCAGTCAGCCAGTACGCGGAAGTACTCAGGCAGGAGCGTCATGATCGCGGCGCCGACAACAGCACCGAACAGATTGTTCACGCCACCGAGAATGACGTAAAGGACTACGTATATGGACACCAGAATGTCAAAATTGTCAGGACGCACGAAGTTCATGAAATGTCCGTACAAAGCTCCACCGACCGCCGCGATCGCCGCTCCTCCCGCAAATGCCAAAAGTTTCACGTAGGTAACGTTTATCCCGAGCGACGCCGCGACCCGCTCGTCTTCGCGCACCGCGTCGAGCACACGTTGCAGAGGGCTGACCGAGAGCAACCAGAGCAATATTCCGATGATGACCACCGCGATAATCACTGCGGTGAGATCGGCGCCCTGCATGCCGCCGAAGCCGCCCACTCCTCCAAGAAACTTGATGTTCTCGATAAGCACGCGAATGCAGAACGTAAAACCGACGGTAACAAGAATCAGATAGATGCCGCGAACGCGCAACGCGGGCCAGCCGAGAATCACGGCAAACACTGCGGATACCGCTGCAGCGATCAAGGTTGCCGGAAGAAGTGGCATTCCGAGTTTTGTGGTCAGCAGACCAGCCGCGTAACACCCCACGGCCATAAACGCGCCTTGAGCAAAAGAAAGGTTACCGGTCAGCAGGACCAGGTAGACACTCCAGGCGAGGATGATGTTGATACCGGTGAAGAACAACTGATCGGAAATCAAACCCGCTGCTCCCCGGAGTGCATGCCGCCACTGAACAACCCGCCACGGCGCCAGATCAGAACGATCAGCATGGCCAGCCACACGGTCATTTCACCCAGCCTGCCCAGGCCAAACTGGAAGGTAAGCGCCTCCAGAACGCCTATCGCCAGCCCGGCGATGACCGCGCCGCGCAAATCACCCATTCCTCCGATCGCCATGATCGCAATCGCCTTGAGCCCGAACGTCAGGCCGAGATCCGAATTCGCAACACCGGTACGCAACGCGAGCAACAAGCCTGCGACTGCAGCAAGCGCCGACGAGATGAAGAATACGTTCTGGGTAACCACCCGCACATTTATGCCCAGAAGAGACGCGGACATCGGAGATTCGGCGACCGCACGAATCTGGCGTCCCGCCCTCGTCCGCGAGATAACCATATGCAGGCCTGCCATCAGCCCGAAAGTCACCGCGAGAATGACCACCTGGACATAAAGGAACTGGACACCTGCAACCTGGAATCCTTCGGTGAAAACGGCGCCGGTCAAGCCAAGAGATACCGGCTCTGTCCCCCAGACCTTCTGGACCACATCCACCAGGATAAGGCCGACCGCAAGGGAAGAAAGCGCGGCGGTAATTTTAGCCTCCTCGCTCCGGAACCGGCGAAACGAAATGAACTCGGTGAGCAATCCCGCAACGCCCCCGATGATGAAAGAGAGCGGAAACGCCCACCAGATCGGCATGTGCTGTGCCACGATCACACCGGAGAAACCGCCGAACATGAACACTTCCGGATGTGCAAAATTAAGCTTGTCGAGCACGCCGACGACCAGCGTGAACCCGATTGCAACCAGTGCATACATCGCACCGCTGACCAACCCGTTGACTATCTGACCTGTAAGCACTGGCGCGTCCTCTCTCGAGAATTAGGTCGCGACCGCATTGGAGCACGATTCGGATTTGAGCGCCTGAATGGACGGCAATACGTCACGGGCAAAAAGTTCCATGTTTCTCCTGGTCAGATCTTCCGGCAAGGAACCGAACTGACACATCGTCAGGAGGTTATCAAATCGCATGTCTTTCCAATAGTGCTCGATGGACTCTCGCACGGTCGCCGCGCTTCCGCAGAAGAACATGCCGAGTTCTATCGCCTGCTCCGCTGTGATCTCGCCAGCGATCTGCCCCTTGGCCGCCATGATGCCCTTCATCGACTCCCGCGAGGTGTACCCAGGCGGAAGGATCATTTCTAACGGCATTTTCAGGAACCGGTTACGAAACACCTCGAAGTGCACTTTTGCTTCGCGCAGTGCCGATTCATCCGTGTCGCTGACATATACCGGAACCGCCCAGCCGAGTTGACGATCCTCCGCGTCGTAGCCAAGTTCGTTCGCGGTATCGCGATAGAGCTTGAGATATTTCTGAACCGCTTTGACGGGGCTGAATGTCTGCAAATAGGTATAGCGCCTCTGCGGATGCGCGGCCCAGTCGATGGTTTCCTTGCTGCCTTGCGACGGAATCCAGATCGGCGGATGTGGGCGCTGGAAGGGGCGCGGCCAGATATTCACGTACTCGAGGCGGTAGTGATGACCGTGAAACGCGAAGGGTCCGGTCTCGGTCCACGCACGCACAATCAGGTCGTGTGCTTCGTGGAACCTGTCGTGTGAAAACGTCGGATTGACTCCGAATGTGTGATATTCCGCGCCTATGCCGCGGACAAATCCGCTGATGAGGCGACCGCCGGTGATGACGTCGATCATCGCGTGCTCTTCCGCGATTGTCAGCGGATGCTCGCGCAGTGGCAGTGCGCTTCCGAGCACCGCGATCTTGACTCGCTTTGTACGACGCGCCAGGGCCGATGCAGTAACGATCGGGGACGGCATGATTCCGTACGCTGTCTGGTGGTGTTCGTTGACGGCGACCCCGTCAAATCCGAGCTCTTCGCCATACTCCAGTTCGTCAAGAAAGCGGTTGTAGAGCTTATGCCCTTGCACCGGATCAAAGAACGCGTTCGGAAGCTTTACCCAGACTGTTTCGTAGCCGCGTGTCCCTTGAAGGTCCAGATCGGCATAGGGCATCAGATGAAACAGGATCACTTGCATATCGCTACCCCTTGTTCGCAATCCGGAAAACGATATCGCAAAATTCGTCGACCTTTTCGACCTGCGGCAAGTGGCCACATCTGCGCACGACGTTCACTTCGGCATGAGGAATCCGCTTCTTGAATTCATCCGCATATGCCACCGGCAGTATCCGATCCGACTCCCCCCAGATTATCCCGGTGGGAACGTCAATTCTGTGGAGCCACTTTGCTAGAAATGGATTATGAAGCCGTGGCTCCCAGGCAAGCCGGGCCACCGTGAAACGGTTCTTGATTGCGGTTTCCATCTGCTCGGGCGATACCGCCTGGGACAGCATGCGATCCGCGAGCGCCTGGTCGAAAAGAGTATTGCGGACGAGCTGCTCGGGCGTCCACAGGAAAATGTCACCGGTTTGGAGCCCCGGAACCTGAATGCCGGACGGCGCTACAAGCGTAAGGGAAGCAATCCGCGAACTATCCCTTACAGCAATCTCGAGCGCCAGCCAGCCACCGATTGAACTGCCCACAATATGGACGCGGGTGAGGCCCATCGTGCGCAGGAAGTCAAGATAGAAATACGCCAGATCGTGGATATTCTCCAGCCAGTTCGGCTCATCTGATAGCCCGAACCCGGGGTGCTCGGGAACGATCACGTCAAACCGTTCCGCCAGTTTCGTCATGAACGGCTGTACGGCGCCCGCCCCGTTTGCACCATGCAGGTAGAGCAGCATTTCACCGGTCCCGCCGCGAAGCATGCTTATCCGGCATTGGTTGATTTCGACGAAACTTTGCTTGAACGGCATACCTGACGATCCTCGTTCCGATGTGCCGGTTCAGTCCGGCGGGTTGAAGCGCGGGCGGGGTGAGACAGCCAGCTAGCTTTGGATATCCTCAACCGACATCAGGTCATAAGGCTCGAATGGCTGGTGGATCCAGGGGCTGTCCGCAAGGTATTCGACGTAATAGTCGGGCACGTATTTTGACACGGCCTTGTACCAGAGCACAGCAGTGCGAATGTCCGTGATCGAAGGGTACTCGATGAGCAGGTGTTTCTTCACCACGTCCAGCGTGACGCCTGAATCGACGAGGTCGTCGACGACCAGTATGCGATTGCCAAGCGAGGGCGTCGTCATCGTCATGTACTTTGCGACCGTAATATCACCACGAACCGTACCGCCATCGCCTTCGTACGAATGGGTGGAAATGATTGCCAGGGGAAGCTTGAAAATCCTGGACAACACATCACCTACCCGCATGCCCCCGCGGGCAATGCAGACTATCTGGTCGAAGTGCCAAGACGAGTCTCTTACCTGGACGGCCAGGCGCTCGATCGATCGGTGATACTCGTCCCAGCTTACATGCTTG
Source organism: Bordetella parapertussis (assembly GCA_945869935.1). Taxonomy (GTDB): domain Bacteria; phylum Pseudomonadota; class Gammaproteobacteria; order Burkholderiales; family SG8-39; genus CAMBSA01. The sequence continues at coordinate 4,677 of CAMBSA010000074.1, forward strand.
TGGCCCATCCCCACCCCTCAGTCAGTAGCACCTCGGATACGCGTTCGTCAGACTGATGCTTATTTGAATGGATGCCGCTTGACGATCGTTTCCTCGCGATCCGGTCCGGTGGAAATCATGTCGATCGGCACACCGCAGACTTCTTCAAGGCGGTCAAGATAACGGCGGGCGTTGCCCGGCAGTCGCGTGAGGCTCTTCGCACCTACGGTCGTGTCCGACCACCCGGCAATCGCCTCATAGACGGGTATGCAACGCGCTGCATCCTCCGCACCGATCGGCAGGAGATCTGTAAATGCGCCGTCGATGTTATAGCCGGTGCAAAGCTTGACTTCCTCCATACCGTCCAGGACATCAAGCTTCGTGATGCAGAGACCGGATACGCCGTTGATCTGGATCGAACGCTTCAAGGCGGCTGCATCGAACCACCCGCAGCGCCGCGGCCGCCCGGTGGTTGCCCCGAATTCCTGCCCCTTCTGCCGCAGGTGCTCACCCATGGGATTATCGAGTTCCGTCGGGAACGGCCCCGACCCGACTCTCGTTGCGTAAGCCTTGGTGATCCCAAGGACGTAGTGAAGCATTTGCGGGCCGACGCCAGACCCCGCTGCCGCTGCGCCGGCAACACAATTGGACGACGTCACGAACGGGTACGTACCGTGATCCACATCCAGCAATGTTCCCTGCGCACCTTCGAAGAGCAGGCTTCGCCCTGCCTTGTTCTCCTCGTAGAGAGCGCGTGGGATATCGGCCACCATGGCGGAGAGCCGTGGCGCCAAAGCCATCGCACCGTCCAGCGTCTGCGAGAAATCGACCGCTTCCGCACCGAGGTACTTGGTCAGTACAAAATTGTGATAATCGAGGAGTTCCCGCAATTTCGTGGCGAACCGCTCGGGAGCGAAAATGTCCTGCAGGCGAATCGCGCGCCGAGCGACCTTGTCCTCGTACGCCGGACCGATCCCCCGTCCTGTCGTTCCTATCTTGCCCGCCCCTTTTGCCGCCTCGCGGGCAACATCCAGCGCCACGTGATACTGAAGAATCAGCGGGCACGCCTCGGAAATTCGCAAGCGAGACGCCACGTCAATGCCAGCCTGCTCCAGTTCATCGATCTCATGGAGCAGTGCCGAGGGTGAGAGCACCACTCCGTTTCCGATATAGCAGTTCACGCGACCGCGGAGAATTCCCGCAGGCACAAGGTGCAGAACCGTTTTCTTGCCCCCGATCACCAGAGTGTGCCCGGCGTTATGTCCACCCTGAAAACGAACGACGCCATCGGCATGGTCCGTGAGCCAGTCTACGATCTTGCCTTTACCTTCGTCACCCCATTGGGTGCCTATAACGACAACGTTTTTTGCCATGGTTCCTCAGGGAACATCGAATTGATTGCAGCGACCCGCATTCCGGAGCATCACGCTTCGCCCCCGGACATAGCGGACCCTATTTCAAAAGGCTTCGTACAACCCATTTTCTTCCGTCGCGCACAATTTCACGATCGCATTGGATTCCGGGGCCATCATTTCCAGGAAGGTCGGTAACGACAACCTCGCCGGAAGAGCGTAGCCGATGGACTTCTGCAACCAACCCGGAGTTATCGGAATAGGGCGCAAGGATGGCGCTGACGTTTTCCATCGCAGGGATCACCTGAACCAATTCCCGCAGATCCATTGAAAAGCCGGTGGCCGGCCTCGCCCTGCCAAATGCCTTCCCGACATCGTCGTAACGTCCTCCGAGCGCAACAGCGCTGGAAGATCCAGGTACATACGCCGCGAACACGGCTCCGCTGTGATAGTGGTAGCCACGAAGGTCAGCGAGGTCTATTCCTACGTCGAACCTGGAGGCACGGGCGAGACTCAAAAGATCATCGAGCGCGGAGGATATTGCCGGGTCAGACGGAAGTACGTTTCGCGCCCGCGCGAGTACCGAATCGTCGCCGTAGAGTTCCGGCAACGAACGCATCGCGTCACGAACAATCGGATTCAGCTCCCCAGTTACGTCGCTGATTCGTGCCACATCCTTGCTTTCGAGCGCCTCCTGCAGGTCGCTCTCGACGCCCTGCCTTACGTTGCCGAGCCTGCACAAGGCCCTGAATACCCCGACATGGCCGATGTCCAATCGGGATGCGCGGACACCGCATGCCATCAGGGCGTCGTACATCATGGATTGAACCTCTACATCCGACTCAATGCCGGGATGCCCGTAGATTTCCGCTCCGGCTTGAAGGGGCTCCCGGGTGGCTGTCATCCCTCGCGGACGCGTATGCAGCACCGTACCGCAATAGCAAAGGCGCGTGAGACCGCTTGTATTAAGAAGGTGGGCGTCGATTCTCGCAACTTGCGGCGTAATGTCAGCACGTAGCCCCATCATTCGACCGGACAGCTGATCGACCAGTTTGAACGTGCGCAGGTCAAGGTCATGTCCGGTCCCTGTCAGCAGCGATTCGAGGTATTCAAGCATCGGAGGCATGACGAGTTCGTATCCGTAGGAACGGAAAACGCCAAGAAGCTTCCCGCGCAAAAGTTCAATCCTTCCCGCCTCGACGGGAAGGATGTCTTCGATGAATTCCGGGAGCAGCCAATTACGCATGATCTTTGATGGAAAACCGCTCTACGCGCAACGATTATTCGTTTCGCGACAGCAATCCTTTCCGTACTTTCCGTTATTTCGAGAAATAAAGCAGCACCAGTCCGGCAATCATCGATGAAAGACCGAAAAATCGGATTTGTCCGTCTGACATCTCGAGTACCTTCCGGAAAATCTCGCGCCAAATCTTTGGCGCCAGAAACGGGAGAGCACCCTCGAGTACCAGCATCAGCGCGATCGCCGCAAGTACGGCTTTCCCCATGGCGATCTCTAACGAGCGGGACAGATGCTTCTACCGACC
>CAMBSA010000075.1 GCA_945869935.1 Bordetella parapertussis
TATCGGCGTGGTGACCAACGAAACCGCGCCCAAGGACATGGCGACACGCGCGCTGTTCGCGGAAGACCTGTTCTACGTCTCGGCGCGGGGCAGGTCGAAAGCCGGTGCATCGGGGGATACAGTCCGACTGAAGGACATCGCGAAGGAGCCGTTCGTGCTGCCCTCCAAGCGCCTGCCCCTGCGCGAACAGATCGAGCGCGCCTTTCTCGATGCGGGCGAGCAGATTCGCGTGGTCGGCGAGTTCGACACGGTGCATTCGCTTAAAGCAGCGGCGGAATCGGGCTTCACCGCGGCGATACTGCCCTGGTCGGCCTTGCTGCAGGCGGGTGGCAATGCGCATCTCAGCATCGCGCGGATCGCCTCGCCAAGGCTGACGCGGACCGCCTGGGTTTGCACCTCGACCGTGTTGCCGCTGTCGCCCGCGGCGCGCGCGGTGTTCGAACTGGTCCCGGCGGTGGTTCGGCGCCTGATCGGCGGGCGGCGCATTGCGGGTGCGCGGCTGGTGGGGCGCGGCGGGGTCGAGGCCTGATCCGCAACCATCCAGCCCGTCCATAACGCATCGGAATGGAGATGCCGAAGTCTTTCGGTTTTCGGCATACGTCCCCGATGCTAGACTGCGGCGCTTTTCGACCTTCGGGGCAATGACGTGCATCGAGTGACACTGGTATTCGAGGACGGGCGGAGCATCGCGCTGGATGCGCGGGCCGATGAAACCGTCTATTCCGCCGCGCTGCGCCAGAAGGTGCGTCTGGAGGTCGACTGCTTGGAGGGCGCCTGCGCCACCTGCAAGGCGCATTGCACCCAGGGCGAGTACGAGTTGCTCGACTACAGCGAAGAGGCCCTGTCGGATGCGGAGAAGGCGGAAGGTTTCGTGCTTACCTGCCAGATGCAGGCGCAAAGCGATTGCTCGATCGAACTGCCCTACGAATCCGGTGCGGCGCTTGCGAAGAAACCCGTGGGTACCTGTCCGGCGACGGTGAGTGCGATCGAGCGCGTTTCCTCCGCGGTGGTGCGGGTGGATCTGGACACGGCGACGCCGGTTGGATTCCTTCCCGGGCAGTACGTGCATCTCACGGTTCCGGGAACGGATGCGACGCGCAGCTACTCGTTTGCCAATCCGCCGGGTGTTTCGCAGAAGCACAGCTTCTACGTGAAGCTGATCGAAGGCGGTGTGATGAGCACCTGGGTGTCGGAGAGGGCAAGCCCGGGCGACGCGATCACGATGACCGGTCCCTTCGGGCATTTCTACATCCGGCAGCCAAGCCGTCCGGTGCTGATGCTCGCCGGCGGTACCGGTCTTGCGCCGATGCTGGCCATGCTTGAACACCTTGCCGCCAGCGGTGGGACGAGCCAGCCGGTGCATCTGCTCTACGGCGCCAACACCCCGTCCGAGTTTTTCGGTCTTGCTCAACTTGATGCGCTTCGCGGGCGCGGGATCGCGCTTTCGACAGAGTGCGTCTCGCTGCAAGGCGATGCTTCGTGGACCGGGGCGACCGGTCACGTCACCGCGCATCTGCGGCCCGAGCACGTTGCCGGCGGATGCGAGGCCTATCTCTGCGGGCCGCCGCCGATGATCGACGCGGCGCGCACCTGGCTGCGTGCGCAGGGCGTGCCCGAGCCTCTGATCCACGCCGAGCGCTTCATCGCCTCCTGATCGGCGCGCCGACCTGCGCCGGGGTCGCTGCGGGGGTCTTATAGGCCATCAGGCGATCGCATACAATCAAACCCATATCAATTGTTTTCCGCGAGGTATCGCTGTGCCGAAGAAAGTCGTCAAGAAAAAAGCCGCACGTCCTGCAAAGAAGAAGGGGCCGATCAAGGCGAGCGCCGCGATCGGGGTGCGCAAGTCGAGCATCCACGGCAAGGGCGTGTTCGCGCGCAGGGCGATTCGCAAGGGGGCGAGGCTCACCGAATACTGGGGCCCCGCGATCACCTGGGAGGAGGCCGAGCGCCGCTACCCGAAGGACCCGGTGCCCTACCACACCTTCCTGTTCGAGATCGGCGACGGATCGATGTGCATCGATGCGCAGGACACCCGTTCGGTCGCGAAATGGATCAACCATGCCTGCCGGCCCAATTGCGAGGCGATCGAGGATGACGACGAGCGCGTGTTCGTCGAGGCAAAGCGGGCAATCGAGCCTGGCGAGGAACTGACCTACGATTACAACCTGACCTACGAGGGCAGGATCTCGCTGCAGGAAGCGCAACGCCAGTACCCGTGCTGGTGCGGAGCGAAGAGCTGCCGAGGCACGATGCTGGGCAAGAAATTCGGCAAGAAGAAGGCAAAGAAGAAGGCGAAGAAAAAGTAGCGTCGAATCCCATCGGGCCGCAGGGCCCGGGGATTGAATCTCGTTGCTGTTGTCGCCACTGTTATCGCAGCATACCGAAGGAGCCTGACATGAGCTCGGTCGTAAAGAACATCGACAGTACCCAGGATGTGCGCCGGCGGGTGAGCGCGGCGGAGTGGGAGGCGCGGGTGCAACTCGCCGCCTGTTACAGGCTGGTGGCGCACTACGGCTGGACGGACCTGATCTACACGCACATCTCCGCTCGTGTTCCCGGTCCCGAGAATCATTACCTGCTCAATCCCTTCGGGATGATGTTCCACGAAATCACCGCCTCGAGCCTGGTGAAGATCGACGTCGACGGAAACATCATCGACCCGACACCGCACAGGATCCACAAGGCGGGTTTCATCATTCATAGCGCGGTGCATGCGGCACGCGAGGATGCGCATTGCGTGATCCACTCGCACACCCGCGCCGGGATGGCGGTGTCGATGATGAAATGCGGCCTGCTGCCGCTCACCCAGCACGCGATGCTGTTTCACGGTCGCGTCGGCTATCACGACTCCGAGGGGTTTGCCCTGGACACCGATGAGCGCAAGCGCATTGCCGCGAGTCTCGGCAAAAACTGCATCCTGATGCTGCGCAACCACGGCACGCTGGTGGCGGGTTCGAGCGTGCCCGAGGCATTCAGCATGATGTGGCACCTCGAGAAGGCGATGCAGGCTCAGGTCGACGGCATGGCGAGCGGACAGGAACTCACCGTGCCCTCGCAGGCGGTCGCGGAGCAGACGGCGCGAATGGGGTTTACGAGCGAACCCCTGCCGCAGTACACCGACGGCAAGAGTCCGCTCGGCTGGATGGAATGGCCGGCGCTTACGCGGATGCTCGATGCGATGGATCCGTCCTACAGAAACTGAGCGTAACTGAGAAAAACGGGTCGTAATCGGGTGAGGCGGAGGAAAGCGGCAGGATGAAGATCGCGGTGATGGGCGCGGGCGGGATCGGGGCGTATCTCGGTGCGATGCTTGCGAGGAACGGCGAGGATGTCACCCTGATCTGCCGCGGCGCGAATCTCGAGGCGATCCGAGAGAACGGCCTGCGGGTGATGTATCGCGGCGAAGGGTATGCGGTCGCGAATGTGCGCGCCATCGACCGGCCCGAAGACGTCGGCCCGGTCGATGTGATCCTTCAGTGCGTGAAGCTATACGACCTGGAATCGAGTTCGCGCCAGATGCTGCCGATGGTGGGGCCGGGCACGATGGTGGTTCCGACCCAGAACGGCGTCACCGCGCACGTGGAGATCGCCGCCGTGGTCGGTCCCGGTCATGTCGTCGGTGGCAGCGTGTTTCTCTCCAGTTTCATGGTCTCCCCGGGCGTGGTCGAACGCAAGAGCCCGGTCGATGTGCTGACCTTTGGTGAACTCGACGGCGCGCTGTCGCCACGCGTGTCGGCCTTTCGCGATGTCGGTATCGCGGCCGGTTACCAGGCAGTGGTGCCGGAAAATATCGTCTCCGAACTCTGGAAGAAATTCGTGATGCTCGGCGGCACCGCCGCCTTGTGCTGTCTTTCGCGCCAGTCGGTCGGGGTCATCTGCCGCGACGAGCGCCTGTGCGCGCTGATGGTTCGGGCGATGCGGGAAGTCGAAGCGCTCGCGCAGGCGAAGGGTATCGATGTCGGCGCCGACGTGATCGAAAAGGCGCTTGCCTTCAATCGAGCGGCGAAGTTCGAGGCCAAGGTCTCGATGCTCGAGGACCTGGAAGCCGGCAGGCGCCTGGAACTCGACTGGACCAGCGGTTACATCAGCCGCGAAGGCGTGCGTCTGGGCGTGCCAACGCCGGTGCATGACATCGTGTATGCCTGCGTCAGCCCGTATGCGAACGGCTCGGGCGGGCGCCGGCAGCTTCTGCCGGCGCAGGGGTGTTCTCAGGAAATGAACTTGTAGGGGCCGAGACCCCAGTAAATCAGCATCATCACCACGAGCGTACCCGCGACGAACCAGAGCGGGTTGAACGGCTCGGCTTCCTCGGGTTTGTCGGCGGCAACTGTGGCCGGCGCGCGCGCCGAGACGGTCGATTCCGCCGGTGCCGCGGCGCCCGCCGGAGCGGAAGCCGCCATGATCGCGTTGAACTTCTTGAAAAAGTCATCCGCCTGCTTGCGGGCCACGCCGTCGATCAGGCGCGCGCCCACCTGTGCGAGCTTGCCGCCGATGTTGGCTTTCGCGGAATACGTAAGCTTGGTGGTGGAGCCTTCGGTCGCGAGCGCAACCTTTGCGCTGCCCTTGACGAAGCCGGCCGCACCGCCGGAGCCTTCGAAGGTGATCGCGTATGAGTCCGGCGGGACGATGTCGGAGAGAACAAGCTTGCCGGCAAACTTCGCCTTGACCGGGCCGACGGCCGCGGTCATCGAAACCTTGTACTGGTTTTCACCGCTGAGTTCTATCGACTCGCAGCCGGTGAGGCTCGCCTTGAGGATCTCCGGGTCGTTCAGGCCGCGCCAAACGTCTGCCTGGGGCAGGGAGATAATCTGTTCGCCGGTCATTTCCATGATGCAGTCTCCATCGATAGTACGGATGCCTTGGCGGCCGATGCCGTTTCAGCAAAACCTTGATTGTCCCAGTATTCGGGGGGGCGTGCAGGATCAGCTAACTCGGCTGATGTGCGCTTGCCCACAGAACGCACTCAGGCGTGTTTTTTCAGGCCGCGGCGCGCGCCTGCCTGATTCAATGTCTTGGCCAGATCGATCAGGCTGCTCATGTTGTGCGCAGGCATGAAATCGTCAACATGCGGGAGCATCGCGCGGATGCCCGCCGGGCGCGCCTCAAACCCGTCATAGCGCAGCAGGGGGTTCAGCCAGAGCAGGCGGCGGCAGGATTTGTGCAAACGCTCCATTTCCTCGCCAAGTCCTTCGCCGACGTCGCGGTCGAGGCCGTCGGTGATCATCAGCACCACCGCGTTCTGCCCGAGCACCCGTCGTGACCAGCGCAGGTTGAATTCACGGATGCTCGAGCCGATACGGGTGCCGCCTGACCAGTCGGCGACCATATCGGCGATTTCGCCCATGGCGAGATCGACATCGCGGTGTTTCAGGCAACGCGTCACGTTCGTCAGCCGCGTTCCGAATACGAAGGTGTGCACCCGGTCACGGTCATTGGTGATCGCGTGCAGGAAGTGCAGGAACATGCGCGCATAGCGGCTCATGCTCCCTGAAATATCGCAAAGCACCACCAGCGGCGGGTGGCGGTAGCGCGGTGTTCGCCGGCGCAGTTCGATCGCCCGGCCGCCGCCGCGAAGGCTCGCGCGCAGTGTCGCGCGCAGATCGACGCGTTCGCCGTACGGGTCGCTGCGGAATCGCCGGGTGCGCACTTCCGGGATCGGCAGCCGCAGGCGCGAAATCATCGCCTTGGCTTCGGCGATTTCGGCGTTGGTCATGGTCTCGAAATCGGCGTGCTGCAGGACTTCGCGCGAGGAGAAGGTGAGCGTTGCGTCGAGTTCCACCTTTTCAGGGGCTTCTTCCTGCGGCGTCTGCTGGGTCACACCCGACTGGAAGGCTTCGGACACGCGGTTGCCCGCCTGCTCCTCGTCCTCAGGGCTCTTGCCATAGACCTGCGGCAGCATCATCGCCATCGCGCGCTCGAGCAGCTGCGGATCGCGCCAGAAGATGTGGAAGGCCTGGTCGAACACCTCGAACTGTTCACGCTTGTCGAGAAACACCGAGGCAAGCGTCCAGTAGAAATCATCTCTGCGGTCCACGCCCGCTACTTCGACTGCCTTGACCGCGTCGATCACGCGATCCGGCCCGATCGCCAGGCCCGCGACGCGAAGCACGCGGGCAAAGTGCATGACGTTCTCGGCCAGATGGCCGGATTCCCCGGGGACGATGACGCGTGGCATGGGCTAATTCTCTCCGGTGCGGGCCGGGGACTTTTGTTCCGGCCGCTGCATGAGGTATTCGCGCGCGAGCAGGGCGATCCGCGGAGACGCGGCGATCCGCTGCTGCTTGACGTAACGCTCGTGATTTTCCTCGACTTCGCCGAGTTTGTAGACATAATTCACCATGATTCCCGCGGAACGGCGCATTCCCTCCCCGGAGATGTCCCCCATCCAGTTCAGGCGTTCGAGGCGGGCTCCGTTTCCAAGATGGAACCGGGCAACCGCGTCAAGCGGTTCGCCGCCGCGGCGGGCGTTCATCAGATAGTGCGCGCACAGTCGGAGCAGTTGCGGGCGGACCGATCCTGCATGTTCATCGTGCAGAGGCCATTCCGGATCTGAAATCGCCGTCAGCACACTCCGGATTTCATCGACGTTCGTCTGCGAATCGAGCCAGCGCCTGAAGCCGGGAACCGGCGAGAGCGTGGCGAAGGTCTTCAGTTTCGGGAATTCCCTGCCGAGGTCCTCGGCCACCTGCTTGATCAGGAAGTTGCCGAACGAGATGCCGCGAAGGCCTTCCTGGCAGTTGGTGATCGAATAGAACATCGCGCTGTCCGCCTGTGCCGGGTCGAATACGGCAGTCGCCGGATCGAGAAGCGTCTGCACCTTCTCCGACAAACCGCGGGTGAGCGCGACCTCGATGAAGATCAAGGGTTCGTCGGGAAGCGCCGGATGAAAAAAGGCGAAGCATCGCCGGTCTGCCTGAAGCCGCCGGCGCAGGTCATCCCAGCCTTTGATTTCGTGCACCGCCTCGTACTGGATCAGCTTTTCCAGCACCAGGGCGGAGGTGCGCCAGTCGATTCGCTGCAGCAGCAGGAAGCCGCGGTTGAACCAGGAGGAAAACAGGTGGGTGAGATCCGCATCCACGCCCGCCCAGTGAGGATTGTCGTGCAGGCCCGCGAGCAGTGTGCGGCGAAGCGCAACGAGGCCGGCGGTTCCGCCCGGCGCCCTATTGATCCGGCGAAACAGTTCCTGCCTGACCGGTTCGACTGCCCTCTGGAGTTGTATGAGTCGCTCGGGAGAGGGCAGCGCACGGTACTCCTCGGCAGCGCGGTCAACATCGGCCGGGGCCGGCGAGTATTCGCCCGCGAGCAGGTCGAAAAATGCTGCGCACTCGATGCCTCGCAAGGCGTTCACTGCGTCGAGCGTGTCGCGGGCAAGCAGTGCGCCCGACGCTTCGCCGTGCTCCGACAGCAGCGCACGGCACAGGCTTGCCGCGCGCTTGAGGTGGCGCTGGCTTGCGCCGTCGAGTTCCCGCGCGGTTTCGTTGCGCGTGAACAGGCGTCGTAGCAGCGAGGTTTTCGGGGGCGTCTGATCGTTCATTTGTCTGTGG